>OMRS01000019.1 GCA_900313545.1 uncultured Eubacteriales bacterium
AGCACGTGCTTGAACTGGGTGTAGTTCCCGGGCCAGTTGTAGCGGGTCATCATGTTGAGGGCCTCGGGCTCGAACCCGGAAACCTGCCTGCCCAGCTCCATGTTCAGGTTGCTCAGGTACAGGCTGGCCAGCGACGGGATTTCATCCCTGCGGCTGCGCAGGGTGGGCAGGTTCAGGGACAGGGGCCCCAGCTTCACGGAGAGCTTGAGGGCGAACTGGCACAGCGCCTCGCTCTCGCTTGTATCAAATGAAAATATCAGCCAGAGACGGCGGGCAAGCTCTGTCTCCTCAATGAGGGAGATCAGGGCGTTTTGTCGTGTCTGGGGTGCATCCTCCATGTGCTGGAAGAAGATCGCCGTCCCCTCGGTGCTCAGGGGGGATTCGTGCCGCTCCAGCAGGTAGTCCCATCCGCGCTCGGTCAGGCGGGAGCCGTCAATGGTGACGAAGGGGTGGTTTTTGAGGCGGCTGCGCAGGTAGAGGGCGCGGGCGATCTGCTCCTTCCCGGTTCCCTCCTCCCCGATGATCATCACGGCGTGGCAGGATTCGGCGATGGGGGACAGCCGAGGTTCCATATCGCCCATGGAGCCGCTGACGGTAAAGAAGCTGTTGCCAAAGAGCTGCTGGCACTCCAGGGCATCGTAGAAACGGATGCCTGAATGAACGGTCTTCAGGGGGATCTGCGAAGGCTGGTCGCGAAACACGTAGTAGCGTTGCCCGTTCAGCTCAAAGCTGGAGGCGCTGACCGCGTGCATGATCCCGCCGGCGTGATGGTAAAACAGCACCTCCCCCTTGTCGGGAACGCCGGGGATGCGCCTTCGCAGGACGTCCAGCAGGTCCTCCGGCAGAATGTCCGAGAAGGCGAACACCTTTTCGCGCTTCGTGTTGAAGACCACGCAGCGCCGGGAATCCTGGCCGATCATGCTCCGCAGGAAATGGTTCTCGTTGCGGATGCGACGGAAGGTCCGGCCCTGGGTCTGCGCGTCCTGCAGGGCCTGGTGAAGGCTGCTCTCCCCGGAGGTGATCAGCAGCGCCTGGAAACCCTCGCTGCGCGCCGCGCCATGGGCGACCATGTCGCAGATGACCGTGTGGATGTTCCGCTCCTGCAGCTTCCGCAGGGCTGCGGGGACGTCGCTGCTGTGGTGCACGGTTTCGATGGGGATGTCAAAGCGCATCAGGTTGCACAGGGTGTGGGCGTTTTCGGTCACCCCGGGAAAGCCGACGATGGCCATCTGCTCCGCATAGTTCTCCGCGAGCTTGATGGTGCGCAGCACGTCGTAGAGCGAGACGGGGATTTCGATGACCGGCAGGTCCGTGACCTCCCGCAGCATGCCGGCGGTTCCGCCGCGGGAGACGACGACGTCAAAGCCGGTCATGTCCAGCTGCCGGATAATTTCCACGCCGGCCTGCAGGTCCCCGGTATAGGCCTCCAGGCGGATGCCGGGATACGCTTCGGCGGCGCGGGTGAGGGAGGTGGCCATGGATTCGTAGGGCGCAACGGCCAGAACGCGGATGGGAGCGTCGTCATGAGCGGCCATGAGGGTGCCTCCTTTACGCAGGTGTGTGTAAAAGTTTGAAACGGTTTCGACGTCATGGAACCCCGGAAGATGTTTCGATTTGAAACGTCCTGAAAGGCGGAATGTTGAAAAAAGAAGAGAAAGTTTCAAATTTAAACGATTTGGTGAACCTGCTGAATTGAGGGCAGGGGATGATGGGAATATAATACAACATGTCAAGGGATTCTGAAAGCCGAGGGGAAGCAATATGATCAAATTGCTGATCATCGCCGATGATTTTACAGGCGGTCTGGACACAGGCGTACAGTTTGCCGCGAGGGGAATCCGCACCCGGGTGGTGACGGATCCGGAAACGGAGTACGTCCGGGCGGCGGACGGGGCAGAGGTGCTCGTGGTGGTGGCGGAGACGCGCCATCTGTCCCCCCGGCTTGCCTATGAGATGGTTTTTCGCGTTGCGCAAAAGGGAAAACAGCTCCATATCCCGCACATCTACAAGAAGACCGACTCCGGTCTGCGCGGAAATATCGGCGCGGAGCTGAGCGCGGTTATGGATGCGGCCGGGGAAGCGCGCATGGCCTTTCTCCCCTCCATGCCGGCCATGGACCGCGTGACCCGGGGCGGTGTTCATTATGTGAACGGCCAGCCCGTCAGCGAGTCGGTGTTCGGGCAGGACCCCTTCGAGCCCGTTACCGAGTCGGATGTGCTCCGGCTGCTGGCCCTGCAGACAAAGACCCCGGCATGCTCGGTCACCTGGGACCACGTCCCGGAGGAGGGCAGGGGCTTTGTGGTCGTCGATGCGCAGACGGATGAGGACCTGCGCAGGGCCGGACAGGCGCTGGCGCATTCGGGCCTGCTTTGCGTCATGGCGGGCTGCGCGGGCTTTGCCTCCGTGCTCCCGGAGCTGTTGGGGCTGACGGCGGGCGAGCTGCCGCAGGTGCCCAGACTGGATTACGGCCTGTTCGTGCTGTGCGGCAGCGTCAACCCGATCACGCTGCGCCAGCTGGCATATGCCGAAACGAGGGGCTTTACGCGGGAGCATATCCTGCCTGAGCAGAAGCTGGAGGCGGGGTATTTTGACACGGACGCGGGAAAATCGGCGCTTAAAGGCTGGCGCGGGATGCTGCGGGACACGCCCTGGCTCATCCTGGATGCCAACGACGCGGGAGAGGGCAATGCACCGACGGCGGCCTACGCGGCCGGCCGCGGCATGACCACGGAGGACCTGCGCAGCGGCATTTCCTCCGCGATGGGCGTGATCCTGCCTGAAATGATGAAGGCCGATGTCCTGCGCACGATGCTGATTACCGGCGGGGACACCCTGCTCAAGTGCATGGACCGGATGAAGGTGCATGAGATGGAGCCGCTTCTGGAGATTTTCCCCGGCGTGGTGCTCTCCAGATTTGAGGCGATGGGCAGACTGCGGTTTGTGATCACCAAATCCGGCGGATTCGGGGAAGAGACCCTGCTCTGCGACCTGAAGTCGCTGATTGACGCACAGTACCAACATGAATGAGGAGGAAACGGACATGAACTATCCCCAGCTTCCCGGGCTGACGCCGGACGGCCGTCTGTACCGGAATGTGGACATGGGCACCCTGGAGGCCTTCCTGCCTTCGGGCGGCTACCCGACCGCACACGCGCCGGCCATGCTGGAGCTGCCGGACGGTGCCATGCTGTGCTGCTGGTTCGCGGGCACCTACGAGGGCAGCGCGGACATCCGCATCATCTGCTCCCGCCTGGAAAAGGACGGCCTGCGCTGGTCGGATCCGGTGGACATCTCCGGGGACCCGGAGCGCAGCGAGCAGAACCCCTCCCTGTTTGCCGGCAATGACGGTGCGGTCTGGGCGATCTACACCGCCCAGAAGGACCGCCAGGCGGGCAAGGACAACATGCAGTTCACCTCCCAGATCCGCGTGCAGAAGAGCACGGACGGCGGCAGAACCTGGGGGCCCTACGAGACCCTGTTTGCCCGGGAGGGCAGCTTCTGCCGCCAGCCGATCCAGGTGCTCTCCAGCGGAAGGTGGATTTTCGCCAACTGGCTGTGCACGGACAGCCCCGACGGTCTCTCCGGAGATCCGACGGCGCTGCAGATTTCGGACGACGAGGGGAAAACCTGGCGCCAGGTGGACATGCCCGGCAGCCGCGGACGCGTGCATGCCAACGTGGTCGAGCTGGAGAACGGGCATCTGGCCGCCTTCATGCGCTCCCGTGAGGCGGATTTCATCTACCGCAGCGAATCCGCCGACTGGGGCGACACCTGGTCCGTGCCGGTGCCCACGCCCCTGCCCAACAACAACTCCTCCATCAGCGCGCTGAAGCTGCACAGCGGCCGCGTGGCCATCGCCTACAATCCGACCTGCACCCCCGACCCGCAGCCGGGCAGGGCGGCCTGGCCGGGGCTTCGCTGCCCGGTGGCGGTGGCCCTGAGCGAGGACGGCGGGGTGACCTTCCCCCTGGTCCGCTGGATGGAGCGCGGAGAGGGGTACATGGGCGAGGAGAACAGGACCAACAACCGCCAGTATGAGTATCCCTTCCTGATGCAGAGCCGCGACGGCATGCTGCATCTGGCTTACGCCGCCTATACCCGCAAGGGTGTGAAATACGTCCGCTTCAGCGAGGAGGACGTCATCGGCGCAAAACGCGAGAAGGTCGGCCTCTACAACCCCACTGCCGCCCAGACGAGATAACCTCAGGAGGTGCCATATGCTGGAAAGATACAACCTGAAAATGCCCCATGCCGTGTACGGCGGCGTCAACGCGATGGACAACATCACGGATATTGTCAGGGCATCCGGAGCGAAGAAGGTCGCGATGTTTACGGATCCCGGCATCGAAAAGACCGGCCTGTTTGCCCTTCCCGAGGCCGCGGTCAGGGCCAGCGGCGTGGAGTACTACGTGCTGGACGACCTGAGGCCTGAACCGGATTACATGGCGGTCCAGAAGCTGATTGACGACTTCAAGGCCCAGGGCGCGGACCTGATCGTCGCCTGCGGCGGCGGCAGCGTCATGGACGCGGCGAAGCTGGCCAGCGTGCTGGTGACGGACGAGTACGGCGTCAAGGAGCTGCTGGACACCCCCGGCCGCGCGAAAAAGTGCGTGCCCATCGTGCTGATCCCCACCACCGCCGGAACAGGGGCGGAGGTGACCCCCAACGCGATCGTGGCCGTGCCGGAAAAGCAGCTGAAGGTCGGCATCGTCAATGACAACATGATCGCGGACTACGTCATCCTGGACGCCCGCATGATCCGGAACCTGCCCCGCAAGATCGCGGCGGCCACCGGCGTGGATGCCCTGGCCCACTGCATCGAGTGCTACACCAGCAACAAGGCCAATCCGCTGAGCGACACCTTCGCCCTGCACGGACTTGACCTGATCCTCAACAACATCATTCCCGCCTGCGATGATCCCGATGCCATGGACGCCAAGAACGCCATGCAGATTGCGGCCTTCTACGGCGGCCTGGCCATCACCGCCAGCGGAACCACCGGCGTGCATGCCCTGTCCTATCCCCTGGGCGGCAAGTACCACATCGCCCACGGCGTGTCCAACGCGATTCTGCTCACCCCGGTCATGAAGTTCAACGAGCCGGTCTGCCGCGAGCGCTTTGCGCAGTGCTATGACCGCTGCGCCCATGACGGCAGCAACTGCAAAACCGCAGAGGAGAAGAGCGCCTGGATCCTCCGCAGGCTGGACGAGATCGTCCGGCATCTGGAGATCCCCACCAGCCTCAGGGAGTTCGGCGTGCCCGAGGAGGACCTGGAGGGCCTGGTGGAGGCCGGCATGCAGGTCAAGCGGCTGCTGGTGAACAACATGCGCGAAATCACCCCGGACGACGCCAGAAACATCTACAAACAGATCATGTAAGGGAGGACAGCCATGAAGCATATCGAGATCAAGGGCATTATCCCGCCGATTCTGACCCCGATGAACGAGGATGAGAGCCTCAACCTGCAGGAGCTGCGCAACCAGGTTGACCGCCTGCTGGCAGGCGGCGTGCACGGCCTGTTCGCCTTCGGCACCAACGGCGAGGGGTACATCCTCAGCGAAAATGAAAAGTACGAAGTCCTTGAGGCCATGATCGACCAGGTGAAGGGCCGGGTCCCGGTATATGCGGGCACGGGCTGCATCTCCACCCGGGACACCATCCGCCAGAGCGTGCAGGCGGAGAAGATGGGCGCGGACGTGCTGTCCATCATCACTCCCAGCTTTGCCGCCGCCTCTCAGAAGGAGCTTTACGACCACTACGTCGAGGTCGCCAAGCATGTCAACATC
>OMRS01000358.1 GCA_900313545.1 uncultured Eubacteriales bacterium
AGCCAGAATGGTGACGATCGTTTCTCCGCTGATGAGCAGGCTTCCGTTCAGAAGGCTGATGGACGGCACAGAGACCACTGAAGGGAAGGATTTGGGGTTGGCACCCCAGATGAGCAAAGCAGAATTCTGCAGGAAGTAGCTCACGCCGATGGCCGTGATGAGCACAGCCAGGGAGGGAGCCTGACGAAGAGGCCGGTAAGCCAGACCTTCGATGACGATACCCAGTGTGGTACATACCGCCATAGCCATGAGCACAGAGACCAGAGCGGGAAGTCCCAGATACTGGGCGGCGCAGAAGGAGATGTAGGCGCCGACCATGATGATGTCGCCGTGAGCGAAGTTGAGCATCTTGGCAATGCCGTAAACCATGGTGTAGCCAAGGGCTATAATGGCATACACACTGCCCAGATTGATGCCGTTGATCAGGTAGGATAGAAAGAGAGTCATAGCGTACCACCTCTGGATTTTATTTCGGTCATCCGCTTGAGCTGCCCTTCAGGCAGCTCAAGCGGATGACCGGATAAGGACATGGCCCCGGCAATGCCGGGGCCAGTGTCCGAGAGTCCGGATTCGGTTTACTGAACGTCAGCACCCACATAGACGCCATTCTTGATGATGACGGCCGTGGGGGTCTTGGTGACAGCACCGGTGGCATCCCAGGTCATGCTGCCTGTCAGGCCATCCATCTGAAGGGCCTGCATGGCGGCGATCATCTTGTCACAGCAATCCTCTGCCTTGTCGTCGGAAGTGATGCCGGAGACCTTGGCGGCAGCATAAACTGCGCACACGGCGTCGAAAGCGTCAGCAGCAAACTGGCTGGGTACGGTGCCGTGAGATGCCTGATAGAGCTTAACGAAGTTCTGGGTGTTCTCGTCAGGAGCATCCGCGGAGAAGGGAGTCAGCAGCATGACGCCCTCAGCCAGAGAGGTGTCGAAGCCTTCGATGTTCAGGATGCCGTCCATGCCGTCCACGCCGAAGAAGATGGGAGCATATTCCATGCTCTTGGCCTGCTGGAGAATCATGGAAGCGGGGGTGTAATAGATGGGGAGGAACACCAGCTCAGCGCCGGCTTCCTTGGCTTCGGTAACCTGCACGGAGAAGTTGGTGGTCTCGTCGGTGAAGGTGGAGGTGGCAACCACGTCCAGACCCACCTTGGCAGCTTCGTCCACAAAGGTCTGATAGATGCCGGTGGAATAGGCGTCAGCATTGTTGTAGATCACGGCAACCTTGCTGGCCAGTTTGTGTCCGCTGATATACTGAGCGGAAGCGGCGCCCTGTGCGGGATCGGTGAAGCACACCTGATAGACATTGTCCTTGTTGGCGGTGACATCGGTGGAAGAAGCGGACGGGGTCAGCATGAAGACGCGGTCTTCAAAGGCCTGGGCACCCACAGCAATGCAGGGGCTGGTGGTCACGGTGCCGACGATCATCTGCACGCCCTTGTCCAGCATATCGTTGTAGACATTGATGGACTTCTCGGGATCATGCTCGTCATCGCCCACGATCAGTTCAATGACGTTTTCGCCAGCGGACTGATTGATGAAATCAGCGGCGATTTCAGCGCCATAGCGCACGGAAAGGCCATAATCAGCGGCGGGGCCGGTAAGAGGGCCGATAACGCCGATCTTGATGGCGTCAGCGCTGGCGAGGGAAACTGCCAGAATCAGAGCCAGAGTCAGGATGAGGGAGAGTGCTTTTTTCATGATTCGTTCCTCCTTATTTTCCTGGGCGGGGGCGGTTATTGGCGAATTTTCGTCTGCCCCGTGCCGATGAGAGGTATTATAGAACAGGAAAAAGGGAGTTGCAAGAGTGAAAACTCAATTCTATTCAAGTCAGAGATGAAAATAATTCAAGAGCATGGGCAAAAACTTGAAAAAGGAGAGCGATCTGCATAAGCGGAGGGGAGACGCTTGCAGAATGGAAATCGGGACAAGGAGGACCGCTCCCGGAGGTTGCTTTACAGAACAGACAAGATGAGGTAGTATTGCCCAAAAGCTGTCCGCTCCCTTGGAAAAAGGAAAAAGTCGTGCCTGCAGAGGAAGATTACGAATGTGACAGGGCGGAGGAACAGGAGCGCTTCAGGATGATTGAATGGAGAACGGAAGATGATTTTGATCCTGAACGGATTGCATGCAGTGGTCAGTGTTTCAGATGGAAAAAAGAAGGCAGCGGCTGGAGAATTCTTTCAGGAAATCACTGTGTTCACCTGACTGTTTATCCGGGAATACTTCTCCTGGAGGATGCTGCTCCTGATGATGAGGCGTACTGGTGGAACTACTTTGACCTGTCTACGGATTACCGGCAATTGCGGGAACTGCTCAGAGGCAGAAATCCCACGATTGACCGGGCTATGGATAACTGGAAGGGTCTCCGAATCCTGCGGCAGGAACCCTTTGAGATGCTGATCACCTTTATCATTTCCCAGAGAAAGAGTATCGGAGCCATCCGGACAGCAGTGGAAACCATGAGCACCTTCTGCGGAGAGCGTCTGCCCTGCGGAGAATACGGTTTTCCGGATGCCGCTGCGCTGATGA
>OMRS01000386.1 GCA_900313545.1 uncultured Eubacteriales bacterium
GCCACAACAGGCCCCTGCACCTCATCCATGGCCCGCTCCGTGGCATCCACCGGACTGAGGCCGCTCTCCATATGATGCTCCACGTTCTCAATGACAACGATGGCATCATCGACGACCAGGCCGATGGCAAGCACCATGGCGAAAAGTGTCAATGTATTGATGGAAAAATCCAGGACGATGAAGGCGCCAAAGGTACCAATCAGGGATACCGGCACCGCGAGAAGCGGGATGACCGTCGCGCGGACATTCTGCAGGAAGACAAAGATAACAAGCACCACCAGCAGCAGCGCCTCAACAAAGGTCTCCACCACTTCCTCGATGGAGGCACGGATGTAATCCGTGCTGTCCACGATCGTGTCCATCTCGAGATCCGGCGGGAAATCCTTTTCCGCCTCATCCAGGATATTCCGGACTTCCTTGACGGTCTGCATGGCATTGGCATCACTGGTAAGCTGGATGCCAAAGCCCACCGCCGCATCATCATTCGACTTGGAAATGATATTGTTCGTCTTCTGCCCTGACTCAACACGGGCCACATCCTTCAGGCGCACAAAATTCCCCGCACCATCCGAATGGATGATGATATTTCCAAACTGCTCCGGTGTCACAAGACGGCCGTTCACCTTGCCGGTATACTGTTTCTCCTGCGCGTTGGGAAGCGGCATGGAGCCGATGGTTCCCGCCGGAGCCTGGACATTCTGCTCCTGGATGGCCGCCGTGACATTTGCCACGGTAAGCCCAAGCTCTGCCAGCCTGTCTGGATTCAGCCAGACGCGCATGGAATAATCCGCACCGAAAACCTGCACATCACCGACGCCTGACACACGCTTGATCTTGTCCAGCAGGTAAATCGTGGCGTAGTTCTTCATGAAGGTGCGGTCGTAGAATCCCTTTGGCGAATACAGGGAAACCATGAGCGCCATATCATTGGAGGATTTCTTCGTCGTGACGCCAACCCTCTGGACATCCGTGGGAAGACTCGCATTGGCAATCGCCACGTTGTTCTGCACCTTGACGGAGTCCATGTCGCCATCCGTGCCTACCTCAAAGGTCACGGACAGGCTGTAGCGCCCCGTATCGTCAGAGTTGGAGCTCATGTAGTCCATGCCCTGGGTGCCGTTGACCTGCTCCTCGATGATCTGGGCAACCGTCTCATTGACAACACTGGCACTGGCACCCGTATAGGTCGTGCCGACAGAGATCGTCGGTGGCGAAATCTGCGGGTACTGTGCAATCGGCAACTGCAATCCCGCCAGTATACCGACAATCACGATGATAAGTGAAATGACGATGGCGAAGATCGGCCGATGAATAAAGAATTTCGACAAGATAAGGCCCCCTTAAGAATTCGACGCCTTCTTTGCAGCATCTGCATCAAAGAGGTTCATGTCAGGCGAAAGGGAGAATCCCATCTCCTCCGGCGTGACAATGGTGACCTTCAGGTCTTTTCCCTCCTGGAGATTCGTGAGACCTTCCACAACCACAGTGTCCTTCTCCGTAATGCCGCTCTTGATGATGTAATAGCTGCCTACCAAATCCCCAAGTTCCACCGTACGGGCTTCCGACTTGTTGCCATCGCCCACTACCATGACAAAGGACTTGCCAAGGAGCTGCTGCACAGCGCGCTGGGGAACGAGAAGTGCCCCCGGAATCACCCTGCCGGAAAGCTTCACCCGTGCAAACATGCCGGGAAGAAGACTGCTTTCCGGATTCGGGAAAATGGCCTTGATGGTCAAAGAACCCGTATTCTGCGTCAAAGCGCGATCCGTCTCAACGACCTCGCCAAGATATGGATAAACAGAACCATCAGAAAGGGTGAGGGAAACCTCCACAGGATGCGGCGATGCATCCTGCTGAACCTGCTGGATGTTCATAAACTTCATGTACTCCGTTTCGGAAACGCTGAACTGCGCATAGATGGGATCGGAGGAACCAATCGTCACAAGAGTCGTGGCACCGGGAGCCGCATAGGTCCCCACCGCCACATCATCGATGGAAAGCTGCCCAGTCATGGGCGCATAGACCACCGTGTCATCCAGGTCTTCCTGTGCCTTGCGCAACAATGCCGCATTGGAGGCCGCCGCCGCATAATAGGCATTCACCTTCGCCTGCTGATTGGTCACGGTCTGCTCCGCAATTGCCGCGGACTCATAAAGCTGCTCGTAACGCTCGAGGTCCTGGGAAGCATCGCTGTAGTTCGCCTCAGCCTGTGCGAGATTCGCCCGCGCCTGAAGCACGGCAGACTCATACTGGCGGGAATCGATCTTGTAGAGGGGCTGTCCCTCCTGAACGAACTGGCCGCCCCGCACATATTTCTCCACAATCTTCCCGCTGACCTTGGACTGCACCTTTACCTCGTCCTTGCCGATGATCTGCCCGGCAAATTCCGAATTGAGCGGCGTATCCTGCTTTATGACCCTCATGGCCTTGACCGGGCTGGCATTGGTCTTCGCCGCCTGCTGCTGGTCGTCACCACACCCCCCCAGAAGCAGCATGGCAGAAAGCGCTGCCGCCACAATCGATCCCAACTTCTTGTTCTTCCTGAAAAACAAAA
>OMRS01000108.1 GCA_900313545.1 uncultured Eubacteriales bacterium
AAACCCGGAATCCTCTGCCCGCGTGCCATCCGGCGGTGACGCTGCCTGACCGGAACCGGTTCCCCGGAAAAAGGAAAGCGGGGCCTCATGCCCCGCTTTTTGTCAGTAGGAGGTGTGTTCCATTTCCTTGTACAGCCGGAACAGCTGCAGGCAGGCGTCGCGGTCCAGACAGGTCATATACCTGGACCGCTGCCCCCTGCCGCCGTCCATCTGATCAAAAACCTCGTCCCTGAAGCCGATATCCGCGTTGTCCGCAATCGTGCAGCCATAGAAGACGGTATCGATGTTTGCCCAGAGGATCGCGTAAAAGCACATGGGACAGGGCTCCCCCGTCGTGTACAGGACGCATCCGGACAGGTCAAAGGTGCCCATCTGCTTTTCCGCGTTTCGGATCGCTTCCATCTCTCCGTGCGCGGTGGAGTCGTTGCGGCCCACGACCATGTTGTGCCCCCGGCCAACGATTTCCCCGTCTTTGACAATCACGCAGCCAAACGGTCCGCCGTGCCCCTTGCGGATTCCGTCCAGGGCTTCGCTGATAGCCTCGGCCATAAAGGGATCGCCGGCCCTGATGGCCGCTTCTGTCTGGTCTGCCCACGCGCAGCCGGTCAGCATGACCAGGACCAGCATGCACGGGATCAGACGGAACAACTGCCCTGATGTGATCATAACGGATCAGCCTCCTTAAATCAAACTGGTGAACTGCCTGCGGGACGGTTCCCCGGCAGCGCCCGATGGCGCATTCCTCCCGCCCTGCGGGCCGGCCGGGAGAACGAACCCGCCTCGCTGCGGCGAGATCCCCCGCAAACGGAGCGGCCCGCAAGGCGCTTTCGGGTCCTTGTCAGTATAACAGAATGTCTGTGCCTCCGGAACGCCCGCACAGGCGCAGATCAGGAAACAGCGGCGGTTTTTCCGGCGGATACCGGCGGAAGCGTTCCGGCCGGCCGCTTAAAGGACGCTTTTGTGGGGTGCTTCTTTGATTCCGTGTTTTTCGGCATATCCCGTGAGGAACAGGGTCAGTGCGCCGTCGCCGGTGACGTTGCAGGCGGTGCCGAAGCTGTCCTGAAGGGCGAAAATCGCCAGCATCAGCGCGGTCCCGTCGCTGTCAAAGCCCAGCACGCCGGTGATCAGTCCAAGGGAAGCCATCACCGTGCCGCCCGGCACGCCGGGAGCGCCGATGGCAAAGACACCCAGGAGCAGGCAGAAGAGGATCATGCTGCCCGGCGAAGGAAGCTTCCCGTAAAGGACCTTGGAAATGGTCATCACGAAAAAGACCTCCGTCAGCACCGAGCCGCACAGGTGGATATTGGCAAAAAGCGGGATGCCGAAGTCCACCAGGTCCTGCCGAAGATTTTTGCTCTTTCTGGCACACTCGAGCGCAACGCCCAGCGTGGCGGCGGAGGACATCGTGCCCACGGCGGTCAGGTAAGCCGGACCGTAGTGGCTGATCACCTCGCGGCCGGAGCGGCCGGAGTAGAGGGAGGCGCTGCCGTAGAGCACGGCCAGCCAGATAAAGTGGCCGACGATGACGACGACAATCACGACCAGGAAGACCGGGAACTGGTGGGTAATGCTTCCCTCCCAGGCGAGGCCGCAGAAGGTCGTGGCAATAAAGAACGGGAGGATCGGAATAATCACCCTCTGGACGATTTCAAGCACGATGTTCTGAAACTCCTGCAGAAGGTTGAAGGTCACGCTGGAGTGCGTCCAGATGACAGCCATCCCCAGCAGCATGGAAAAGACCAGCGCGGACATCACGGGCATGATCTGGGGGATATCCAGCTGGAAGGCGACGGCGGGCAGCTCGCGCAGCCCCTCGGGATCGGTGATGATATTCAGGTGCGGGATGATGGCATTGCCGGCGCACATGGACATGAGCGCCGCGAGAACACTGGAGGCATAGGCCAGCGCGACTGCCACGGAGAGCATGCGCGTGGCCCCGCTGCCGAGCCTGGTGATGGAGGGGGCAATGAAGCCGATGATAATGAGGGGCACGCAGAACATGATGATCTGTCCCATGATGTATTTGGCCGTAACGACAACAACCATCGCGCCGCCGGGCAGGACAAGGCCGGCAAGGATGCCGATGATGATCGCCAGCAGCAGACGGGCCGGAAGACTTTTCCAAAAATTCATGGCATTGATCCTTTCATTTTACCTCACGGGGCCGGGTGCGGGAAGCGGTCCTGACAGCCCGACCGGTTCATTCTGTCATCATGCGGATGATTTCCTGATCTGTTTCGCGCATGCCCATGCGCCCGAGACGGCCGAAGTTGGCGATGGATTTCTCCACGCCCTTGACCACGAGACCGTCCCCGCCGTAAAACTGCTGGCCGTTTTTAAACATGTCATAGCCGAAGATGCCGGTCTCTACAGCGGTGGCGATTTTTGCGGCACAGGAGGATTTGGCCCCGTCACATACAATCCCGGAGGTGATGGCGAGGCAGTTGACGATGGTGTGGGCAATCACGCGCTCATTTCCCCCGTGCAGGAACGCGATGCCGGCCCCCGCCCCCGCCCCGGCGCTGACCGCGCCGCAGTAGGCCGACAGCCTGCCGATGCTCGACTTGCAGTGAATGGTGACGAGATTGGAGATGAGCAGCGCCCGGCAGAGCTTCTCCGCATCCGCATTCAGTCCCCGGGCATAGACGATGACGGGCACGGACGCGGTGAGACCCTGGTTCCCGCTGCCTGAGCAGATGACCACCGGCATTTCCGAGCCGTTCATCCGGGCATCGGATCCGGCGGCGGCATAGGCCTTGGCGCGGGTGCGCAGATTGTCCCCTGTGGAGAGCAGCACCTTTCCGATGTTGGCCCCGTATGCGTGGCGCATTCCTTCCTCCGCAATGGCGGTGTTCAGCCTGATCTGCCGCTCGAGGATGCCGCGCACATCCTCCAGATCGCAGGTGCAGGCGAAGTCATAGATTCTCTCGACCGTCAGAAGCGAATAGTCCGGCACGTCGTCGTCCTCTGCCGGGGCATCCGCGTCCGCTTCATACAAAACCGTGCCGTCGCGCTCAATGCGGATGATGCGGGTATGCTCGTTGGCGATGCGCGCCTTTGCGCAGGAGCTGCCTTTGTACACCGTGACGATCATATCCAGAAGGTGCCCGGATTCCAGGGACCTGACCTCGATGGGCGTATGTTCCAGATAGGGCCCCAGGGCATCGATGGTCTCCGCCGTCACGTTTGAAATGACCTCCAGCTCCGCCGTTTCATCGCCGCCGAGCACGCCGATGGCGGCAGCCGCGGCGATCCCCCTTCTGCCGCCGGTGTGGGGGACCACGACGCTCTTGACGTTTTTGATGATGTTGCCGCTTGCCTCCACCGTGATTCTGTCCGGCACCGCGCCGAGCGCGGAGCGGGCCTTCGCCGCGCAGTAGGCCAGCGCGATCGGCTCCGTACAGCCCATGGCGCAGACCAGTTCGCGCTGCAGAATCGCGACGCAGGTCTGATAGACCAAATCGTTCCGTTCCATCGTACACCTCTCTCCTTCCTTTCCTTCTGCCACGGATTCAGCATGAAGGGAACATGGTCGTGACGCTCCTTTCCGATGCATAGATTATGACATAAAATTGATAAAAGCGCAATAACAAACTGCGGGAATCAGGCCGCAAAAAAGAGAAACGCGCTTCCCCGGCAGGTGAGGGCACCCCGCATTTGAGGCCGTGCGGGGCCCCGTGAATGCGCGCGGCAGCCGGGGCACTGCGGTTCACGGAGCCGTGTTCCCCTTCTGCCGCCCCCCCCGGACCGCTGCGGCGCAGCGGTGAAGGGAAGTTCCCGGAAACCGGTCCGAAGGGAGAGGAAATATGGTAAAATGACCCGGGATTTGCCACATCCGCCTCCGGGGCGGGGATCCCGCTCACATCAAGAAAGGAAGGCGAACGACAAATGAAGAAGATGCTGGCCGGGGCGCTGGCCCTGATGCTCCTGACCCTCGCCTGCACGGGCGCGCTGGCCCTGGTGCGCCATGACTGCAGGGAGAAAAACTGCGTGTGCTTTATCCAGAGGGGGGACATGGGCCCCGGGGTCGCCGCCATTGCCCGGCGGCTCAGGGCCATGGGCTACCTCAAAACGGACAAGACAGTGAGCACCTTTACAAAGGAACTGGACGAGGCGGTGCGCGCCTTTCAGAAGGACCACCGGATGAAGGCGGACGGCCTGATGACGGACAACACGCTGACCTGGCTGCTCTACGGGCTGGGCGCAAACGACATGGACCGGGAGTATCCCCTCTCCGACGGCAGGCAGGTCTGGGTGCCCACCGACGGAGGGACCCGTTTCCACACAAGGCCTGACTGCTCCGGCATGTCCTATGCGCGCAAGCTCAGCCTGCGCAACGCGCTTGCCCTGGGCTTTGAGCCCTGCAGCAGGTGCCGGGAGAAGTGAGCATGGGGAAGATTCTCTTTTTTGATCTGGACGGCACCCTCTGGGCCCGGGGAGAGCTGATTCCGGACAGCGCGGCGCAGGCGCTGGTCAGGGCCCGCAGCCGGGGGCACCGTGTCGTGATCAACAGCGGCCGCAGCCGGGGCTTCATCCACAACCCCCGCCTGTTTGACCTGGGCATCGACGCGGTGGTCAGCGGGTGCGGGACCATGATCGAGGTCCCTGCACCGGGGCAGGAGCGCTGCAGCCGGGACGCCCGGGAAAACCGGATGCTCTGTTATTTCCCCATGGGCCGGGAGCTGACCCGGGAATGCTGCGAGGTGACGAGGAAGCACCGCATGAAAACCATCTTCGAGGGCCCGCGCTACCTGTACTGCAATCCCGAGGAATTCAGGGACCAGGAGTACATCCGGCGGGTGCAGGCCTCCATGCGGGAGGGCATGCTCCGTATCCCGGAGGACGGGGGAGACATGGAGATCGTCAAGCTGTCCTGTGATCTGGAGGACGCAGTGGACAGGGAGGCGGCGCTTTCCTGGTTTGACAGGCACTTCACCAGCCTGTTCCACAGCAAACGGGTCTGCGAATTCGTCCCCCGCGGATTCAGCAAGGGCAGCGGCGTGCAGGAGGTCGCCCGCTTTTTCGGGGCGGGCAGGGAGGACCTGATTGCCTTCGGGGACGGGGTCAACGACCTGGAGATGTTCAGGGAGGCCGGGACCGCGGTGGCCATGGGCGGCGCAAATCCCTCCGCCATCCGGGCGGCGGACCGGGTGACCTCGCCGCTGCAGGAGGCGGGGATCGCCAGGGCGCTTTCGGAGCTGGGGCTCATCTGAGACGGAAAAAGGCTTGCGGACAGGTTCCGCAGGCTTTTTTTGTCCCTCCGGGACCGGAAGGCCCCGGGTCCGGGGGCGGAAGAACATAAGCTATGGTTTTTGGAATTTACAAACCAGATGAAATGGTTTATAATGCCCCTGAACGTTGGCCGGGAGGACAGGGAAGGGGTGAAACCATGGAAGAGGGTTTGCAGGAGATGACCGGGGAACGGAGCGGACAGGCCGGAGCGGACGGGGACGGCCGGGAGCCCCTGAGCATCCGGCAGCTGTATCGGCTCTCGCTTGTGCTGTGCAAAAAAATTGACCATCCGCCGGTGAGCTTTGCCGCCGTGCGCCGGCATGTGGAGGAGAATATGCCCCTGGTTCTGGAAAGCCAGGCGGGGTTCGTGTGGATCGACCGCCTGTATGCGGCCTTTGAGGAGATGGGTGAACCGTTCCGCTACGTGTACCTCCACGCGGGCCACATCAGGGAGGAGAGGCTGAGCTATGCGCAGGCGGATCCGGAGGGGAAGGACAGGGACTGGATCTCCCCGGATATTCTGAAGGGCTTCGAGCGGGCCGAGAGGGAGATGCGCATTGCCCGCAGGCTGAGATGGGTGGATTCCCGCATGATTCCCTACCTGACGGGCACAAGGGAGGTCCCGGAGGTCCCCGGCGCCCTGCAGGAGCGGATGCCCCCGGAGAGGGAGGGCGTTTGCGGGGGGCGGGCCGCCGCCGGGCGGTGATGCCCCGGCGGGAGACCGGGGGCCCGGAGCCGGGCGCAGATGAAAAAGGTTGAAAATTCAGTGGACTTTGGTAGAATACTCCGCAGCAGGATCATGGATACGGATGGCCCGCAAGCGCCTGAAACAGCACGTATCCGGGGAGGAAATGACATGGCAAAACCAACTGCGGTCAGCCGGGAGCGGATTGTCGAGGCGGCCTACAGGATGTTCCTCGATGAGGGGGCTGACAGCCTGAACGCCCGCGCCGTGGCCAGGGCCAGCAGCTGCTCCACGCAGCCGATCTTCAGCCACTTCGGAAGTATGGAGAAGCTGCGCGCCCTGATCTATGAACGGGTGGATGCGCATATTCAGGAAATCCTCTTTGAAGGGGAGACCCCCGCTTCGGACAGCCTGATGGTGTGCCGGCGGCTGATCCAGTTTGCCGGACAGTACCGGCGGATTTTCAGGGACATGTTCATCAACGGCCCCTATGCCCGGGAGGGCTTCCCTCTTTCCGGGCCGCTGCTGGAGCATATCTGCACGCTGGAGGCGGCCAGCGGGGGGCTGGACCCGGAAAACACCGTCCGCACCTGCATCTTCGCCTTCGGGCTGGCCACCGTGGCCATGATCGACCAGCAGGACAACACCGAACGGATGCTCAGGGAGCTGGAGGCCGTGCGGGCGAAGTGCAGGGCATACGGGGAATTCGGGACATGATGAAAAGGCGGGGCACCGCCTCTTTCTGTCCGTCTGAGCGGGTCTGCAGGGGAGATCCGTCCGCCAGGCCAAAGAGGGCGGCCGCGGGAACAGTGAACCGGGCAACGGGCAGGCTGACACGTCCGGCCCCTTCCGCCCCTGGACGCTGCTTCAAAAAAACGCGAGGCGCTGCAGGCAGGCTTCATTGCTTCAAATGAAACCTGCCTGCAGCGCCTCTGTCCGTGTCCCGGCGGGACACCGGGCCCTGCGGTCAGGGACCGTTTTGTGCGTCACGGGGAAGTGCGCGTTTGTGAGAGCTTCATGCATATTGCATAAAAAGGGGATCCCCGGTGATGTCCTGACTTGCTGCCGCAGGGCCAGATGATTCCGTCTGCAGCGGGGCGCGGCAGCCCCTTCCCGCATGCGCCGCTTAGCCCTGTCCCTTCGCGGGAGGGGGAGAGGAAGAGGCAAGCCGCTTCCAGAG
>OMRS01000267.1 GCA_900313545.1 uncultured Eubacteriales bacterium
CCCTGTTTTCTCTGTCGTCCATGGTTGCGGAGACCTCCAAAGATGGCTATAATGAAGAGCATTTTCAGAAAAGTGGGAGGGACCCGCATGATTGAACTCAAGAATATGTCCAAGCATTTTGAAACCCCGGACGGGACAGTGGATGCGCTGCGGCACATCAACCTGACCATCCACGACGGGGATATCTACGGCATCATCGGCATGAGCGGTGCCGGCAAAAGCACTCTGGTCCGCTGCGTCAACATGCTGGAACGCCCCACAGAGGGGCAGGTTCTGGTCAACGGGCAGGACATGGGCTCTCTGTCCGGCCGCCAGCTGCGTGACATGCGCCGCAAGATCACCATGATCTTCCAGGGCTTCAACCTCCTGATGCAGCGCACCTGCCTGAGCAATGTCATGCTTCCCCTGCGTCTGAGCGGCGTCAAGCAGAACGTTGCAGAGAAGAAGGCCCAGGAGCTTCTGGCCCTCGTGGGCCTTCCGGACAAGGCCAACACCTATCCTGCCAAGCTTTCCGGCGGTCAGCAGCAGCGCGTGGCCATTGCCCGTGCCCTGGCCACGGAACCGGACGTCCTGCTGTGCGACGAGGCCACCAGCGCGCTGGACCCCAAAACGACCCATGCCATTTTGGAGCTGATCCGGTCCATTAACGAGAAAATGGGCATTACCGTCATCGTCATCACCCATCAGATGAGCGTGGTTCAGGAAATCTGCAACCGCGTGGCCATCCTGGAAAACGGAGAAGTCGTGGAAGAAGGGATCGTCAGTGAAATCTTCTCGAATCCCCGTGCCAGGGCCACCAAGAACCTCATCTATCCCGAATCCGCCGAAAATACCAATGTCTTTGAAGAAGGCGGCCAGCGCATCCGGGTCATTTTCAACGGTGCCCTGGCCTCAAGGGAGCCCCTCATCGCCAAGATGGCCGTGGAATGCGGCATCCTGGCCAGCATTCTGGGCGCTTCCACCCGTTCCGTGGGGAACAAGGCCTATGGATATATTCTCCTGGAGATTCCCGGCACACCCACCGATCTGGGGAAGGCCGTGTCCTATCTGAGCGCCATGCCCGATGTCACGGTCCAGGTTGAAGCCGAATACACAGCTAAGGATAAGGAGGTGCGGGCATGAATTTTGCCACTGCATTCACCCCGGAACGTCTGGAAGAGGCCTTTGCCTGCCTGATCAACGAGTTCCCCTTTGCGCTCTGGGAAACCCTGTACTCCACACTGCTGGCCACCCTTTTTGCCATCATCCTGGGCATGCCCCTTGGAATCCTGCTGGTCACCGGTGAGAAGAAGGGCATCCGTCCCCTGCCCTCTCCCGTAATGAACTTCCTCAACGTGTTCATCAACCTGCTGCGTTCTGTTCCCTTCATCATCCTGATGGTGATGGTCATTCCCCTGACCCGGCTGATTATCGGAACCTCCGTGGGCACCGTGGCCTCCATCGTCCCCCTGACGGTGGCTGCCTTCCCCTTCATCGCCCGTCTGGTGGAAGCCAGCCTTCGTGAGATCAATCCCAACATCATCGAGACCGCGCAGTCCATGGGCGCCACGCCCATGCAGATCATCCTGCATGTCATGCTGCCGGAGAGCGTGCCCAGCCTCATCACCAACTTCACCCTGGCCATCACCACCATCATGGGCTATACGGCCATGTCCGGCGCGGTGGGCGGCGGCGGACTGGGCAAGCTGGCCCTTGCCTACGGCTACCAGCGCTACCGGTATGCCATCCTCTACCTCGCGGTGATCGTGCTGGTGCTCATTACCCAGGTCATCCAGTCCTTCGGCACCTGGCTGGCCAGAAAGTGCGACAAACGGATCAGGGACGTCTGAGTCCGCAGCCGTGCTCCCGGTCAAACTGATCCGTCACATATTTGCATGAAGCAAAATCGCTAAAGACTTGTCTGTCGACGTCTTGATCATCCGGTTTCATCCACCAATCGGAAATCCATCGCTTGCTCCTTGGCTGCAACTGGCGGCTGTTTCATCATGTGCTTATCGCCGACATAGGTTTCATTATTCAGAATGTAGCGGATTGCCTGTCAGATTGCCTCAACGGCGAATTTCCCACCGCGCAGGCTCTTCGCCCCTTTCTGGGCCAATGCTCTGCTTATCGTGGAGCAGCCGTCCTGTACCGCCCGAAAAAAAGAAATCCCTGAAGCGGGTCCTTCCGGCATGCTTCAGGGATTCTTGTTTTCTCAGTCACTGTCCTTCACTGCAGAGACTTTCCGGCTGCTTTTCCAGCTTCTTCACACCGCTCGCGCAGCAGCTGCGCATACCGCTCTTCCGGCATGGGGAACTGCACTTCTTCCTTCGTCCAGTCGGAATAGTACACCGCATTGGCCAGAATGACGCTGTGGATGCCCTCCTCGCCGGGTGCCAGAAGCGGTGTGCCATAGAGCACATGGCTGCAGAAATCATTCAGGATGCCCACATGCGCAGGATCCGGCTCCGCAGGCGTTTCATCAGTGGTCACGCTCCTGGGGCCTTCAAACATGGATGGGCTGTTTCGGATAAAATCAGGCAGGCATTCCTCGAGGCGGGTCACCAGCAGACGGCCGTTTTCCATGAGAATCCGTCCTCCGTCCATGGAGATCTCAAACCGGTTGCTGCCGGGGTATTCCCCGGTGGAGGTGATCAGCGTGGCCGTCGCTCCGTTTTGACAGGTCATCACCGCCGTCACGTCGTCCTCCACCTCGATGTCATGCCATTTTCCATAGCCCACAAAAGCGCGAAGCGACTTGGGCATGCCGCAGATCCACTGGTACAGGTCCAGATTGTGCACCGCCTGGTTCAGCAGCACACCGCCGCCCTCCTTCTGCCAGGTCGCGCGCCAGGATGAGGACCTGAAATAGGCTTCCGTTCGCAGCCAGTCCGTAATCTGGAGGTTCACCCTGCGGATTTGTCCCATTTCACCGGAGGCGACCAGTTCCTTCATACGGCGGAAAACCGGGTTGGCCCGCTGGTTGAGCATGATGCCAAAGGCCCTGTCGCTTTGCGCGGCCACCTGATTGAGCTCCCTCACCTCGGCGGCCGCAACTCCCGCCGGCTTTTCCAGCAGCACATGCTTTCCCGCATTCAAAGCCTGGATCGCCTGCTCCACATGCAGCCGGTGGGGCGTGGCGATGAGAACCGCATCGATCTCATCCGAGGCAAGCATCTTTTCATAACTGGAGAAGCTGCGCACGCTTCGTCCCCCGGGCATGGCCATCAGGGCGGAAAGATGGGCCGGGTTGGAGGTGACCACCGCGCTCAGCTGGGCATCCTCCACATCGGTCAGCAGCATCCGGGCATGCTTCTGCCCCATGATCCCCAGCCCCGCGATTCCAAAGCGCACCGTTTTCACACGTTTTCTCCCGTGCAGATTTCCTTCAGATCGGAGAACTGCTTCATGGCATAGGTCGCCATGCCGCATTCGGCCGCTTCTCCCAGACCCGCACTGTCAAAGCCGCCGGCGATGGCCGCCTGGATGCCTGCGCGGGCATCCTCAACCACCAGGCAGTCCCGGGGAGCCAGTCCCAGGAACTCTGCCGCCATGGTAAACACCTGGGGATCCGGCTTGCTGCGCTGGATATTGGTTCCATCGCTGATGGCGTCAAAGAAACTGCCCAGCCCGATGCGCTCCAGGATATAGCGGGTATTTTTGCTGGAGCTGCCGATGGCCAGCTTCAGTCCTGCACTCCGGAGAACGACGAGGGTCTCCTGTACTTCCTCCGGCAGATCCTCCGGCGTCATGTCGCTGAGCATCTGGCGGTAAAGATTGTTCTTCTTTTCCGCCATGGATTCCTTTTCTTCCTTCGTATAGGTTTTGCTGCTGCGCTCCAGGATGATCTCCAGGCTGTCCATTCTGGATACGCCCCGCAGACGGTTGTTGATCGTCTCGTTGAACTCCACCCCGATCTCATCCGTCAGGGTTTTCCACGCGAGATAATGATATTGATCCGTAAAACAGATGACCCCGTCCAGGTCAAAGATGATCCCCTTGTATTTCATGTTCTGCCCCTTCCTTGCTCGATTCCTTATTTCATGACGATCAGTTCATAGTCCCGGCTGCCCAGCCCGATTTTCTCCGCATGGGACAGACAGGTCTTCCACTCGGATTCGGGTCTTGAATTGGTGAAGTGGTCTCCCCTGTCCACAAAGCCCTTGCGGTTCATGTTGTCGCTGAGCTGGCTGTTGGGCAGTGGCTTGTTGCGCAGGCAGGCATCCACGCATGCCTGATCCAGGGCCAGCGGATCAAAGCTGGCGAACATGCCCACATCCGGCAGGATCGGCGCATCGTTCTCCCCGTGGCAGTCGCAGTTGGGCGAGATATCCATCACCAGGGTAATGTGGAAATTCGGCCGATCCTGAATGACCGCCTTTGCATATTCCGCCATCCGGACATTGAGCATCTTCACCGCGTCGGTGAATTCAAATTCGATGGCATCAAAGTTGCAGGCGCCCAGGCAGCGTCCGCAGCCCACGCAGTTGTCCCAGTTGACCGTCATCTTCCGGGTTTCGGTGTTGAACTCCAGGCCGTTGTTGGCGCACACCTTCATACAGCGGCGGCATCCCCGGCATTTCTCCTCGTGAATGATCGCCTTGCCGCTGCTGTGCTGTTCCTTCTTGCCAGCCCTTGAGCCGCAGCCCATGCCGATGTTTTTGATGGCCCCGCCAAAGCCGGCAGCCTCATGGCCCTTGAAGTGGTTCAGGCTGATGAACACATCCGCATCCATGACCGCCCGGCCGATCTTGGCTTCCTTCACATATTCTCCGCCCTGGACCGGGACGATCGCCTCATCCGTTCCCTTGAGACCGTCTGCGATGATGATCGGGCAGCCCACGGTATACGGCGTAAATCCGTTGAGCCACGCGCACTCCAGGTGCTCCAGGGCGTTTTTCCGGCTTCCAGGATACATGGTGTTGCAGTCGGTCAGGAAGGGTTTTCCTCCCAGTTCCTTCACCACATCCGCCACGGCGCGGGCATAGTTGGGACGCAGGAATGCGAGATTGCCAAGTTCGCCAAAGTGCATCTTGATCGCCACGAACTTGCCGTCCATATCGATCTCCCCGATTCCTGCCCTGCGAAGCAGTTTCTGCAGCTTCAAAACCAGCCCGTCCCCATTGGCCACGGTTCTGAAGTCCGTAAAGAAAACCTTTGACTTTTCCATGCGGTACTCCTCCCATTCGTTCATTTCTGAACAAAAAGCATCCGGAGCGGGAAACATCGCAGGTTGATTGCCGTCAGGAGGCATCTGTCTCCCTGTTTCCAGTACCGAATGCTCTTATTCTCATTCAAAAAAGGCCGCCAGCAGGGGCGGTCATGCATGCCGATTACTCGACAGCCTCTTTGAGATTCTTGCCGGGCTTGAACACCGCTGAGCGCCGCTCACCAATCTCGATCTCCTCACCGGTCTTCGGATTTCTCGCCTTGCGGGGCGGACGATGCTTGACTTCAAACGCACCAAATCCGACGATCTGGACCTTCTCGCCCGCCTTGAGGCTCTCTGCAACAACCTGACCCATGGCCGTCACAGCGGCTTCCGCATCCTTGCGGGTCAGTCCTGCACGCTTGGCAATCTCAGCACTCAGCTGTACCTTATTCATATCTGAAACTCCTCCAATTGATAATTCTATAATCTTTATCCGATGATTTTAAACCGGAAGACAAGGGATATAATACATGAGAATGCGGACTCTTTCAAGCAAAAAATTCAATCCGCCATATACTTTTCTTTTTCCCTGCTCTCTGCCAGGTCTCCGATCATGGGCCAGGTCCGCTCCGGCCATTCCCCGTCACAGCCTCTTTCCAAGCGCACTGTGCAGGGCCTGCTCCGCATCCAGCCCCAGCTCCTCGGCCCGTGCGCAGAGCTGTTCCAGCACTGTCCCAAGCGAGCCTTCATCCGTCACCTGCTCCCTCAGGGTCTCCTGCAGGCCGGTCTCTTTGCCGATGTCCTGTCCGTAAAGCCTTGAGAGCACCTTCTGTCCCCTCATCAGCGCCGGCATGCTCCCGGGCACGCTCCGGGCACGGCTCAGGGGATCCGTCCTGCCGGTTTCCTCCTGCTTCTTCCGCTCCCAGATTCCCCGGATCTCCTCATCCGTGCTCCCCGGCGTCTCCCCAAAGACATGCGCATGGCGACGGATCATCTTACGGGTGATCTTCGTGGTGACCTCCCGCCAGGTGAAATCCCGGTGGTCCGCTGCCACCTGACTGCCCAGCACAACCTGCAGCAGCACATCTCCCAGCTCATCCGCCAGGCGCTCCGGATCTCCCGCCTCCATGGCATCCGCTGCCTCGTAGGCTTCCTCAATCATGTAGCGGCGCAGGCTCTGATGGGTCTGCTTCCTGTCCCATGGGCAGCCTCCCGGAGCGCGGAGCCTCCGGATGACCTCCACCAGGTCCGCAAAGTCCGCGCGCCGACGATGAAACACATCCGCTTCGGGTACCAGTACCGCAGAGCGGTGATCGATTCCTTCCTGCCGGTCCAGCGCATGCAGGCAGATGGGCAGCGCCCGGGGAACGGAGGCGTCCGGAAGAAAATAGACGGTCATCTCATCGTCAAAGAGCTCTCCCAGAAGCAGCTTGACATCCGACGCCAGATAGACATTGTCCAGTTCCACCACGCACAGCGGGCAGTCCGCCGCCACATGCGGATCCTTCAGGGAGCTGGCGGTCACCACCTTCAGCGCCGAGCAGTCCACCCCGAAGGGCACCACCGCCGCCGCACACACGTCCGCCTGGCTGATCCCCGGCAGCACGTGCACGGACGCCTCTCCTTCCAGCTGTCTGCACAGGCGCAGGACGGTTTCATCCCTGACGGGGTCCGCCGCCGCGTACACCAGCTCTCCCCGCTGCCTCAGGAGGGTACGGATCCTGTCCGTGACCGCCTCGCACAGCTCATCAAAATCCTCGGTCCGGTCATACAGCTCGTCCAGGTCCTCAAAGGGGATCCCCCGGTTCTCCAGCCAGTCGGCCGCGCCGTGGCGGCGCGTGCGAAGAAGCACCTGCGCCTCCCCTTCCAGAAGGGCCTTGACCTCATCGGTCATGAGCGGCGCCCGGTCCGGTCCCAGGGCGACAATCCACAGCTCGCTCATGAGCGGACCTCGTTGTCATCGAGTATCTCCGCGATGATGTACCTTGGCCGGTGCTTGGATTCATTATAGATCTTTCCGATATACTCACCGATGACGCCCAGCGCCAGCAGCTGAATTCCGCCCAGCATCCAGATACTGGCCATCAGGGAAGCCCAGCCGTTGAAGCTGTAGCCGGTCAGCTTGCGGATGACCGTGTACAGGAACATGACAAGGCTGACCAGGAACAGGATCACGCCCGCCCAGAGGACCAGCCGGATGGGCTTGACCGAGAAGGACGTGATGCCGTCCGCGGCAAAGGCCATCATCTTCTTGAGGGGATACTTGCTCTCCCCCGCAAAGCGCTCCGCGCGTTCATAGGTCACAGTGGTGGACGGATAGCCGATCTGCGGCACAATGCCCCTGAGGAACAGGTTCACCTCACCGAACTGCGCCAGGCCATCCACCGCCCTGCGGCTCATGAGGCGGTAATCCGCATGGTTGAAGACGATATCCACCCCCAGCACCTGCATGACCCGGTAAAATCCCTCCGCGGTAAAGCGCTTGAAGAACGTATCCTTTTCCCGCTTGCTGCGCACGCCGTAGACGATGTCATATCCTCCGTGATAGGCATCAATCATGGCATCCACGGCATTGATGTCATCCTGAAGGTCCGCATCCATGGAGATGATCACATCCGCTCTCCTGCGGGCTTCCATCAGTCCCGCAAGCAGGGCATTCTGATGCCCCCGGTTACGGGAAAGGCTGATGCCGGAAAAGACGCCGGGATCCTGTTCATGCAGGTTGCAGATGATCTCCCATGTCCGGTCCCGGGAGCCGTCATTGACCAGCAGCACCTTGCTCTGCGGAGCGATCTTGTTTTCCGAAACCAGCTGCTGCAGCTTCTCCTTGAGGCGCCGGCTGGTCTCCCCCAGCACCGCTTCCTCCTGATAACAGGGGACAACAATATACAGTATCTTCTCTTCTTTCATTTTCTCTCAACAGACTCCTTATTTCAGCCGTGGGGCAGAACCTGCCCGTTTCCCAGCAGGTTTTCCCTCAGTTGGCTCATTTCCGTGGCGCTTCTGGCCAGAGCGGAGGCAGCGCCGCTGAGCATCTTGTCCACCTGCATGCAGGCCTGGGAATAGATCCTGTCGGCTTCCTTCTGGGCATTATCCTTGAGCTCCATGGAATAGGCCTGCGCTCTGCGGGTAATCTCGCTGTTTTCAACCAGCTTTTTCTGGGTCGCCTGGGCTGCATCCAGGATGGCCTGTGCCCTCATCTGCGCATCCTGAACCATGGCATTGGCATCCGCCACTGCACGATCCATGGTATTCTTGCTGATCTCTTCCGCCCTTGCACGGGTATCCCGGTCGTAATTTCTGGCCTCTTCCCTGGTTTTCTGCGCCTGGCTCTCCGCTTCCTGCTTCATCCTGCTGGCCTTGTCCTCCGCGTCCTGCAGCAGTTCACTGCGCCGGGCGAGGACCTTCTGGGCCGTGGATACCGACTCCGGCAGTGCCAGGCGCAGCTGTCCCACAAGATTGAGGATCTCTCCGTGGTCCACCATGACCAGCGTTCTGGACAGGGGCAGCCGCCGTGCAGAGGTGATGTCCTCCTCAATCTGGGAAATCACCTGCCGGATCTGGGCAAAGATGCTGTCATTCTCATCGAACTCCTGGGCATATTCCCCCCCGGCATCGTCCCCGTACTCCTCCTCGTACTCATCCTGGTCCCCATACCCGTCCTGGTCCTCGTACTCGTATTCCTCCTCGTCCTCCGGCTCTTCCCCGTACTCCTTTTTCTCCTGGTTTTCCGGTTCCTCCTCCTGGGGAGCATCTTCCCGCGCCGGCTCCGGGCTGCCGGGCATGGAAAACCGCCGCGTTTCTCCCGGCAGTTCCGTCACCTGGATACTTTCCGGCTCCTGAGATGCTTTTGCGTTTTCCGTCTCCCGCACGGGCTGGCGCTCCCTGGTTTCATCATACAGGTCCTCATTCCCACTGGGTCTTTGTTTCCTTTGGAAAAAGCGGCCGCGTTCATTCTGTTCTGACATTGCTCTCACCTCATCGCATTCTCTCGAGCCATCTGCAGTATTCTTGCTTCCATTCCCTCCGGGACGAGCCTGTCGATGGCTCCCCCGAAGGAGACCACTTCCCGGACCGCCGAGGAGGATATCCCGGTCAGTTCAGGTCGTGCCGGCAGCATCAGCGTTTCCACGTTTCCCAGCTGCCGGTTGATCACCGCCATGGTGTATTCCGAATCAAAATCCGTCACTGAGCGGACCCCCCGGAGCACCGCATCCACCCCGGTCTCCCGGACACAATCCACAAGCAGCCCGGGATAGGAGAGAACGCGCACATTGGGCATCCCCGACGTCACGCTTTCAAGCAGCTCCATGCGCTGCTCCACGCTGAGCCAGCCCCGTTTGTTCCGGTTGATCATCACCGCCACGATCATCTCTTCCGCAAGGCGGCTGCCCCGCTCAATCAGATCCAGGTGTCCCCGGGTCACGGGGTCAAAGCTTCCCGCATACAGTACTTTCATTTCTCACTCCGCCTAACCAGTGTGATTTCCGTATCCCCGTAATGGCGCAGGTCCGCCGCCCTGAATCCCGGTCCCAGCCTTGGCCCTGCGCCCCTGCGGTGTTCCACCACCACCAGGACCTCCGGGGCCAGCAGGCCGGCCTGTTCCAGTTCGTCGATCATTTCGCCCGTATTCTCCATACGGTAGGGCGGGTCCAGGAAGACCAGGTCATAGGTCTTTCCCTCCGCGCCAAGCTGGGAAATGGCCGCATGATAATCCCGGGGGATCACCCGGCACCGGTCCGCACAGCGCACCTGCTCAATATTTTTCCGGATGCACGAAAGCGCAGAATGGTCGCAGTCCGAAAGCACGGCGCACTGTGCGCCCCTGCTGATCGCTTCCAGGCTCAGCGCGCCCGTTCCGGCAAACAGGTCCAGGACCCGGGCCCCCGGGCATTCAAACTGCAGGATGTTGAAGAGGGACTCCCTCACATAATCCTGAGTCGGCCGCGTGGTCTGTCCCCTGGGGGCCAGCAGCGTCCGGCCCCTGGCCTCTCCCCCGATAATCCGCATGTCCTCCCCCGTCTCTACACCAGGCGGTGCCTGTTGTCTTCCTCCACGTCATTGCGGTGCCCGTAGTGCACCGTCGCACCCGTGGACACCAGTTCCTCCGCCAGGGACTTCTTTTCCGCCTTCCGTAGGGCCGCCTTCTTGGCCTTCCGCTGGGAAAACACCATTTTGACAAAACGGCGCGGTCCCTGCAGATAGCCGGCGACATACGCCGCAGGATAGATGAGCATCAGCAGCGGTATCGTGCGGTCAATCAGGTCCACCTGTCCCTGGGGATCCGGAAAGAAATTCACAAAAATCATGCCCAGCAGCCGCACCACGATGCGCAGCCAGCCCACGCTTTCCATGGGAGCTGCCTGCAGATAGCCCGCAAGCGGCGCCATCACGTCAGCCCGGTTGCCGTAGTTCTGGGTCATCCACAGGGGCAGATCCTGAAGCACATAGGTATAGGGCCGGGTCTGCAGCGCCACGATGACGGCCAGAATCAGGGGAACGGTGAACACAATGGCCGCCGCCAGGACCGCCTTGGAGACGGAAAAGCGCTTTTTGTCCTCCGCCGGATCCGGCTTGCGTCCGGCTTTTTCCTGTTTCTCCCACTGGTAGCTGGCCTCCGCACCCGCCACGCCCCGGGTCATTCCTTCATTGAATACAAGGAAAGCCAGGCCGAGCACGATCACGCCCGTCAGCAGGGCCGCCAGCCACCAGATCCCGATGGCCTGGACACCCGAGAGCATCAGGCCCAGCACGCTGACCGCCAGATAGGACAGGGCCAGGCGCCTGGCCATCCGTCCCGCCCCGGCCAGCGGAGACAGCGGTCTTGCGGGCCACCAGGCAGGCTGCCGGTCTTTTTTCGGTTCACTCACGGTGTGTTCCCTCCATCTCCGGACATCCCTCATAGACCCGGGGGACCCGTTTGCTGATGTTGCACAAAATCTCATAGGAGATGGTTCCCGTCAGACAGGCCATGTCATCCGCACTGAAGGATTCATTCCCCTGACACCCGAGCAGCACCACCTCAGCGCCTGCAGCCGCCTCCGGGATGTCCGTCACGTCCACCATGATCTGGTCCATGCAGACCCGTCCCAGAACAGGCGCGCGGCGGCCGCATACCAGGACCCATCCCCTGTCGGACAGCAGGCGGTTGTAGCCGTCCGCATAGCCCACCGGGAGGGTCATCACCCGGGAATCCCGGTCCAGACGGCAGGTTCCGCCATAGCTGATACGGCTGCCTTCCGGAAGGTTCCGCACCGTTGCCGCCCGTGTCACCCAGGTCAGTGCCGGCATCAGCCCGTCGATCCCCGGGCAGGGAGGATAGCCGTAGAGGGCAATGCCCCCCCGCACCATGTCGTGGTGCAGCCGGGGATATCTGAAGATCGATGCCGTGTTGGCCCCGTGAATCAGGAGCTTTCTGCCGTTCATCCGGGAACTGACCGCCAGACAGATGTCCTCAAAACGGTCCATCTGCAGCAGCGTTCCGGTGCTCTCCTCCTCATCCGCCGTGGCCATATGGGTCATGATGCCCTCCAGTTCCACGCCCTGCGCACGCTGCGCATATTCCGCCATGTCCACAGCCGCCTCCGGAGTGCAGACCCCGATGCGGCCCATTCCCGTATCCGCCGCCAGATGGACCCGCACGGTCTTTTCAAGACGACGGGCCGCCCTGCTCAGACTGTCCACATGGCAGGTTTCATAGACCACCGGAATCAGGTCATGGCGGACAATTTCCTCTGCCGCCTGGTCCTCCGTGGTCCCCAGAATATGGATAGGAGCGGCAATCCCCGCCTCCCGCAGCTCAATGCCCTCCTCGGGAATCGCCACAGCCAGGCGGGCTGCGCCGGCTTCCAGACAGGCCCGGGCCACCGGAACGGCCCCGTGGCCGTAGGCATCCGCCTTCACCACGGCCAGAAACTGCGTATCCGGAGAGAGACATGCCCTCATCATCTCCACATTGTGCCTGATTGCCCTGAGGCTGACCCGGGCATATGTCGTTCTAAGCATATTTCGCCTTTCCACCGCCGGATTCCCGGCAGACAGCCCCCTCCCGCCGTCATTCCAGGTCGGAGAGGTTTCTGCTTCTACAAAATTACATACTGATTTATCGTATTATAGCGATTTTTCATGTTCAGGGCAAGGAAAAGCCAAAAATCCTGTCATTTCCTGTTTTTTCCTTCTGCCTGCACTCCTTTTGCGGCCCGGGCTCCGCCTCCCGCTGCAGGCATCCCCGGGGCACGCTCCCGATTCAGGGGATCGTGCGTTTGCCGAAGGTGGGTTTTTCATGGCCGCCGGTATACCCTGAGGCACGGAAAACCTTCCGCGTCCGGGGGACCTCATATTCCCGAAACTTCAAGCCCCTCCATCCCGTCGAAAGGGCCCTCAGGGCGCATCGGAGGCTATCAAAGGCCCATGCAGATGTGAAAATCCGTTTCCCGTCGTCAACGTGATGCAAAGCGCACATGGCGATGCCCACAGCGTGCAAATCCGATCGGGTTCTGGTTTTTCCAAACAAAGCGGGCATCCGCGTGAATCCGCCAGAGAGGAACTTCCCTGTGCCCCCTCCTCCGCCCGAGTGCCTCAGCAGACCAGGAGGGATTCGGATCATGGCGCCAAAAATATTCCCAAAAATATTCCCTCAGAGCCCGCCAAAAAAATTCAAAAAAATATTCCCGGCCCGGAAAACGCTCAAAAGAAAGCACGTAAAGGCTTATTTCATAAGGGCTTGTGGTTACACGCATACCCGGGAAGAAAATGAAAAAACCGGAGGGTGAAGCCATCCTCCGGCGCACGGGATACGTTCGATTTTCTGAGGCACGGGAAAACGTCCCCTGTCCGGGGGAGAGCGGATCTCCGCTTCAAATCCCTCCATCCCGCCGAAAGGACCCTCCGTGTGCTTCGGATGCTTTTGAAAGCCCGGGGAACAAAAAAAGCATTTGAGCGGGAGTCCCAGGAGTCACAGGTAGAGACCCCGATGACCCCAAACAGGAAAAGAGGCGGACCATCGGGCTCAAAAGACTCGAAACCGAGAAAAAGAAGAAACAGCAATTCTCCAAAAAGATGTATAAAAAAGTACGGAGGAGATTCCCGGCAGCCACGGTCCGACATACCCTTGATGACAAAGAGATGTAGCTACAAATGTACCCGGGAATGAAGTTCAGGAGATCAAAAGAGTTTTGATAGGATTCAACAGTCAAACTAATGTGCGCATTATCATCATCTATTTCATGGTTCCGGGCCAGTCCGCCGGACGGAGGGAAAAAGCGGCGACCCAAACAGGACAACGCTTGACATACAGAATCCTCTTAAACCATAATTCTACTGTTCAGCAAAGCCTGCATCCAGCTTCCCAAAGGCATCGTGTTTTTATCTTCTCGGAATACACTCCGTATCCCGGAGTTTTATTCAATACAAGAAAAGGAGATTCTTCAACATGAAAAAACGGTTTCTCGTTTCCGCGCTTGCGATGCTCCTGACCCTGATGCTGCTGGGGCTGTCCTGTGGCGCCCTGGCGGAAGAAAAAACGTTCGGCGTGCTGTCCTTTCTGAACCTTACAGAAAAAGAGTATATCGAGCTCGGATCTATGCGGAGGCCTCTGCAGATGATACTCCTCCTCGATGGCGTGCTGGAAGAGAGAGACAGTAAAGTGCCGCAGGGCGGCCGCCCCGTTTCCCGTTACTACGACACCTTGGATACCATGCTGATGGGCCTTCAGGCCGGAGAGGTAATCGCCATTAAAGTACCCTATTTTACCGGAAAATATCTCTGCTCCGCCAATGATAATCTGATGATGAGAGAAGAGTATCATCCGGAGAAAGCGACCGAAATCACTGATTGGGCCCTCAGCCGGTACAGCGACGGTTATTCGTTCATGATGAAGGAAGACAATGCCGTACTTCGGGACGCTTTTGACGCCCAGATTACCGCCATGAAAGAGGACGGCACCCTGCAACAGCTGATCGACGAGTATATCGTCAAGGTCTCGGAAGGCGGAGAACCGGTTGCCGTCGCTTTCGAGAAGTTTGAAGGGAATCCCATTAAGGTTGCCGTAACCGGTTCATTGCCGCCGATGGACTATGTGGCCGCGGACGGAACCTTCGCCGGATTCAATACCGCCGTGCTCGCCGAGATCGGCAAACGGCTGCAGAAAAACATCGAACTGGTACAGGTCGACAGCGTCGGCCGCGCTCTGGCCCTGTCCAAAGGCACGGTGGACGTGGTATTCTGGACCCGCGGCATGTCCGAAGCCATGGTGGCAGGTCGGCAAGGGAACGGCAAGCCCAGTGATGAAGTACTGGAAGCACGGAGGAATGAGCGCCTGGCAAAGATGTCGGATGAAGAAAAAGCCATTCTCGATCAATTCGGATCGCCAGATGATGTGTTCAAGGCGTTAAACAGGAACCGTGACCTGCCAGCCGGCACGATCATCACGCAACCGTATTTCTCAGATTTCACAATTTTGGTCACCCTGAAGTAAATTCCCGGGAACACACAGGGACGGTTAATCTGTGCTGATTGAATCCATGATTCATGGGCTGGTTCTCCCTTTTCACTTTTCCCACCCGACCGAAAGGCCGGGTTTTTTTATGGGCGTCTCCAAAACGTCGGGTGAGCGGGACCTTGTGTTCCTCCGAGAACTTGAGGGTAAACGTCCTTTAATCGTTCTATGAATATCCCGGCCTTTCAGACAGAACAGATCAGACCATACTATCGGAAAGGCGTGCTCATAGAATAAAGCGATCATGAGCGTCCGGATGAAGAAGTGAGCCGGGATTCTCCAGGAAGCCGCGGCCAACGGACTGCCCAAGGTGACATGGTGTGAACAAAACGGGATCAACCGGCGGCAGTTCTTTCATTGGCAGAAGATAATCCGTGAGTTTGTACTGCAACAGCATCCGGAGCGGGATCTGTCTGTGCCGGACGGTCAGATCAGGGCAGTGAACAGTCAAATGACCTCATCCCTTCCTATGTTCTATTCTCCCTCCAATTTCTGAGGCACGGGAAACCGTCCCACGTCCTGTGGAAAGCGGATCCCCGAGACTTCAGTCCTTCCATCCACCGAAATGACCCTCTGGGCGCATCGGAGGCTTTTGAAAACCCGGGCGAAAAGTCCGTTTCCCATCAATCACGGCATGCAAAGCACACATGGCGATGCCCACAGCGCGCAAATCAGATCGGGTTCTGATTTTTCCAAACAAAGCGTGCATCCGCCTGAATCCGGCAGACCTGAACTTCCCTGTGCCCCCTCCTCCACCCGAGCGCCTCGACAGACCAGAAAGGATTCGGATCATGGCGCCAAAAATAATCCCAAAAATATTCCCTCTGAACCCGCCAAAAAATTCAAAAAAATATTCCCGGCCCGGAAAGCGCTGAAAAGAGAGCCCTAGAAGGCTTATTTCATAAGGGCTTGTGGTTACGCGCATACCCGGGAAGAAAAAGAAAAAAACGGAGGGTGAAGCCATCCTCCGGCGCACGGGATACGTTCGATTTTCTGAGGCAAGGGAAACCGTCCCATGTCCGGGGGGAGAGCGGATCCACTCTTCAAATCCCTCCATCCCGCCGAAAGGACCCTCCGGGCGCATCGGAG
>OMRS01000396.1 GCA_900313545.1 uncultured Eubacteriales bacterium
AACCCGGAAAGAATTCCCCCTACCGGGACCGTTCCCCTGAGGAAAACATGGATCTCTTCCTGCGCATGAAAAACGGAGAGTTTCCGGAAGGGTCCCGTGTCCTTCGGGCCAAGATCGACATGGCCAGCCCCAACATCAACCTGCGGGACCCCACCATCTACCGCATCAAGTACGCGACCCATCACCGCACCGGCGACGCCTGGTGCATCTACCCCATGTATGACTTCGCCCATCCCATCGGAGACGCCCTTGAGGGCGTGACGCACAGCCTGTGCTCCCTGGAGTATGAAATCCACCGTCCGCTCTATGACTGGGTGGTGGAGGTCTGCGGGTTTGAAAACAAACCGCGCCAGATCGAGTTTGCGCGTCTCAACCTGACCAACACCATCATGAGCAAGCGCCATCTGCGCGCCCTGGTGGAAGGACATTATGTGTCCGGCTGGGATGATCCCAGAATGCCCACCCTTGCCGGCATGCGCCGCAGAGGATATACCAGCACCGCGGTCCGGGACTTCATCGACCGCGTGGGCGTGGCCAAGTCCGATTCCGTGGTGGACCACCGCCTGCTGGAGTTCTGTGTCCGAAATGACCTGAATGAGAAGGTCCCCCGGGCCATGGCCGTACTGGATCCCGTCCGGGTGGTGCTGACCAATCTCCCCGAGGATACGCGGGAGGTCTGTGTTCTTGAGAACCATCCCAAGATTCCCGAAATGGGGACCCATGAAACCGTCCTGACCCGTGAGATCTATATCGAACGGGAAGACTTCATGGTGGACGCACCCAAAAAGTATTTCCGTCTCAAGCCGAATGGAGAAGTCCGCCTCAAAGGCGCCTATATCATCCGCTGCGACAGCTGGGAGACGGACGAAAACGGACAGGTCACCTGCATCAACTGCACTGCAGACCTGTCCAGCAAATCCGGCAGCGAAGGCGCGGACCGCAAGGTCAAGGGCACCATCCACTGGGTCAGCGCCAGGGAGAACCTGCCCATTGAAGGCCGCCTCTACGATGTGCTGGTGCTGGACGAGGAGCCGGAATCCCCGGAAACCCCGGGCGAGGACGGTTCGGAGCCCGAAGAGGAGGCCCCGTCCGGTCAGGATTTCCTTCGGCGCCTGAATCCGGACTCCCTGCAGACCACCCGCGGTTTTGCGGAATCCTGGCTTGGACAGGCCAGGACAGGCGACAGTTTCCAGTTCCTGAGAATGGGCTACTACTGCAAGGACAAGGATTCCACCGAACAGCTTGCCGTTTTCAACCGCGTTGTCCCCCTCAAGGACAGCTACAAACCCGAATAAGAAAGGCGAAACTCTATGTCTGATACCGTTCGTACGCGTTTTGCGCCCAGTCCCACGGGATATCTGCACCTGGGCGGACTGCGGACTGCGCTCTATACCTATCTGCTGGCCAGAAAGGCCCATGGAAAGTTCATCCTTCGCATCGAGGATACGGACCAGGAAAGGGAAGTGCCCGGGGCAGTTGACCTGATCTACAAATCCATGCATCAGGCGGGGCTGGATTATGATGAAGGGCCCGATATCGGAGGCGATTACGGTCCCTACATCCAGACCCAGCGCCGGGACCTCTATCCGAAATATGCCTGGCAGCTGGTGGAAAGCGGTCATGCCTACTGCTGCTTCTGCACCAAAGAGGAACTGGATGCCCAGCGCAGGGAAGCCGAAGCCAAGGGCGAAACCTGGAAATACAATAAGAAGTGTCTTCACAGCGTCTCCCTGGAGGAAGCAAAGCGCCGCATTGCCGCGGGGGAATCCTATGTCATCCGCCAGAACGTTCCTCTGGAAGGGAAAGCCAGCTTTGATGACCTGCTCTACGGGCACGTGGAGGTGGACTGCAGCACGCTGGATGACAACGTTCTGCTCAAGGCCGATGGACTTCCCACGTACAATTTTGCCAACGTGGTCGATGATCACCTGATGGCCATCACCCATGTCACCCGGGGAACAGAGTACCTTTCCAGCGCTCCCAAATACAACCTGCTCTACGAAGCCTTTGGATGGCAGCCGCCCCTTTACCTTCACCTTCCGCCGGTGATGAAGGACAGCACCCGCAAGCTGTCCAAGCGCTACGGAGACCCCTCCTTTGAAGACCTTCTTGCCCAGGGGTATCTGAAGGAAGCCATCATCAATTTCATCGCCCTGCTTGGCTGGGCCCCCAAGGACACCAATGAAGAGATCTTCTCCATGGAGGATCTGATCCGGCTGTTTGATGAACGGGGTCTCAACAAGAGCCCCGCCATCTTCGACATGAACAAGCTCACCTATTTCAATGGTGTCTATATCCGCAGGCTCGACCCCGCCGCCTATGAGGAGATCGCCCGTCCATGGCTGCTGAAGGTTCTCCCGGAGGAGGGAATGGACCTGTCCCGGCTGTGCCAGCTTCTCCAGGGACGAACGGAAGTCTTCTCCCAGCTGCCTGACATGGTGCGTTTCCTCGCGGACATGCCGGAATTCAGCACGGACCTGTATATCAACAAAAAAAGCAAATGCACGCTTGAAATCGCCGGCAGTGCCCTGGCCTTTATCCGTCCTGTTCTGGAAAGCATTCCGGAATGGACCGAAGAAAAGCTCCATGATGTGGTCATGGAGGCCATTCCCGAAAGCGGCATGAAGACCAGCCAGGTCCTCTGGCCTTTCCGCATTGCCATCACCGGACAGGCCGCCACTCCGGGCGGCGCCTTTGAGATGGCCTATCTGCTCGGCCGCCAGGAGACCCTGCGCAGACTGGATGCGTCAGCACAAAAGCTCCGTCTGGTGCTCCCAGAAACTCAAAACGCATAACAATGCAAAAGGAAGGATGCTGCATCCTTCCTTTTATTTTTCTTCATAATCATAATGGATATTTATTCACAATTATATTTTTCGCGCATCAGCACTCTGTATTTGCGTGGAGGGAGCTTCATCGAGCCTTTGTTCCTGAGAATTCCTGCTTTCTGACACCGAGGCGTGAAATGATGTGTGGTTTTCTCCACAGCAGGATTTCCCATTCACGGTTTCATTGCTTCGATTCATCCTCCCGTTGTACAAAAAGTCCGGACCCTTCCTGTTCAACCAGCTTTTCCAGTTTCATCATCGTGCTCTCCCGGTTTGCGGCAAGCTTCTGTCCACCGGGAATTTCCGGGGTCTCCTCGAACCTGCCGTCCTCGCTGACTGCTTCCGCACCGCATGCAATCTGTCCCAGAACCGGGATCTCCGCTTCCTCCAGGAAAGACAGCGCCTCCCCGGCCTGCCATTTTTCCTTCTTCCTGGCCCCTGCAAGCAGCAGGGCTGCATCGACCTTCTCACTTTCAATCAGGTCCATCAGCATCTCCAGTCTGGGCGATGCGCACAGCACAATCAGCTCCGGAGCGAATTCCTTTCTGTCGGGACGCTCCTCCTGCGCTCCAGGTTTGCCTTTGGTGAGCCGGCAGATTCTCAGTATCCCCGATTCCCCCCGAAGTTCCATAGCCCCTTCCTTTTTCAT
>OMRS01000020.1 GCA_900313545.1 uncultured Eubacteriales bacterium
ATGATCATGGAGTGCTCCTCATTGACGATGGTCTTGATGTCCGCCACCTTGTCGGCGACCGGCCATTCCATGGAGACGTGGGACGGGATCAGGGCCGCCTTGCTGCCTTCATCGGAGGGGAAGCCTTCCACGCTGGACATGGCAGTAGCCACGGATTCGGAGACATAAGCGGGACGTGCGCCCACGGAAGCGGTGGCAGCGGCGCCTGCCTCGCTGCCCAGCCAGGACACGTATTCCCATGCCAGATCCTTCTTCTCGGACTTGGAGTTGATCATGGCGCCGGTGAGGTTGCCGAAGGAAGATCCGGCCTTCACACCCTCGGCGTGCGGAACAGCGGCAATGCCCCAGTTGAAGTTGCAGGTGCCGTCCTTGTTGTAGCCGATGAGGGTGGAGACGTACCAGTAGCCCATGGGCAGCATGGCGATGTTGCCGTTGGCGAAAGCGGCGCTGTAGTGCAGGCCGGAGGCCTTCAGCTCGGCATAGGGCATGCACGCGCCTGCATCCTCGAGCTTCTGATAAAGCTGATAGAAGTAAAGAAGGTCATCATAGTTGCGGTCGGCCAGGGTGTTGATGCCGTCGCACACGGCCCAGTTGGCCACTGCGGAAAGCCAGGTGTGATAGTGGGTGCCGTAGTTGCCGTTGCCGGTCATCTTGATGGCCAGATCCGCATACTCTTCCCAAGTCATGTCGTTGGTGGGGTAGGCCACGCCGGCGGCGTCAAAGAGGTCCTTGTTGTAGAAGAGAACCCAGAAGTCGGAACGGAAGGGGACGGCGTAGAGTTCCTCGCCCACCTTGTAATTGACTTCGGTGCCCACGAATCCGGACAGGTCATAGTTGCTCTTGGCCACGAAGGCGTTGAGAGGCTCGGCAAAGCCCTGGGCCTGCCACTTGATCAGATCGTCCAGTTCCTTGATCATGAACACGTCGCTCTTGTCGGAACCTTCCAGCATTGTGGTGGTTTTGATGGCGTAATCCTGAGAGGCGACATCAATGTACTCGATTTTCACGCCGGGGTGGGAGGCTTCAAAGGCATCCTTCTGGGCGATGAGGTAGGGGGTGGACGTGGCGTCCCAAGTGACGACGGTCAGCGTCTGATCTTCCGCAGAGGCGATGGCGGCCAGGCTGAGGATCATGAGCGCCGACAGAAACAGGGCGATCAGCTTTTTCATGGGTTTTTCCTCCTTTTATATATCTCACCGGGCCTTGGCCCGACTGATCCGAGGGTAAATGATGAAAACGGATGAAAACAAAGCGGAAACCGTTTTCGGTCTGATGGATTCATTATACCGCTGAGCCGGGGCGTGTCAAGGCGTTTTTGAAAATAATGTGAAAATTGACGGAGAATTCTGTAAAACGAATGAAAATAGATGAAAATTTACATTGCATTTTCCATACGAAATTGATAGAATGCGGAAAAAGACGGACCGGACGGTGATCAGATGAAGAATTTGCAGAAGCGCCCCACCATTGTGGATGTGGCCCGGCAGGCAGGCGTGTCCATTGCCACGGTGTCCCGGGTCCTATCGGGGCAGAGTGCCAGCGAAACGGACAGACAGAAGGTGGAGGAGGCGGCGCAGGAGATAGGGTACCAGACGACTGTCCCCCGGCGTCAGGACGCGGGCGGCACCGGTGCGCTGCTGCTGGTGATCTCGGACCTGATGAACCCCTATTACAGCGCACTGCTGGCCGGTGCCGAGCAGACGGCCCATCAGGCGGGGTTTTCCCTGATGGTCCTTCAGCCGGTCATGAACGGCTGGGGGGAGGACACCGTGGCCTCTCAGGTGCTGGAGCAGAGTGCGGCAGGGGCGGTGATCGTGGGCCATGCCATGGAAATGGGCACGACGGAGGAAATCCGACGTCGGCTGTCGCTCATTCGTCAGAAGATGCCCATCGTCACCATCGGGCCCAGGGTGGAAGGGGTGGACTGTGTCAACATCACCTCTGATCTGTCCCTGAGCGTGCGCAAGTCCCTGGCCCATCTGGTGGCACTGGGCCATCGGCGGATTTCCTTTATCGGCGGATCCGGGGGCATTCGCTCCTCCTCAGCCAGGCGCAGGGCGTACTATGAGGAAATGGAGAGGCTTGATCTGCCCGCGGACCAGGAGATGATCAGCGACGCCGGTTTTACGCCCCAGGCGGGAGAGTGGACCGTCAACCGGCTCCTCAGCGGTGCGGACCGTTCTCAGTGGCCCACAGCCATGATTGCCATCAACGACCTGGTGGCGCTGGGAGCGCTGCGACAGCTGCAGCGCATGGGGGTGAAGGTGCCGGAGGAGATGGCGCTCATCGGCTGTGACAACCAGTTTTTTACCCCGTATCTGGATCCGCCCCTTTCCACTGTGGACCTGCATCCCTTTGACCATGGCAGCGGTGCTGTGGAGGAACTCATCGCCACTCTGCGCGGACGGGAGGCGGCTTATTCCCAGATCCGGGAGTGTAGCCTGATTGTCCGCGAAAGCTGCGGCGCGCACCTGGGCGTGCGCGCAGCGCAGGGATAAAACGGATCCCGCCCTATTGGAAGGGAAGACTGCGCTGCCCGCCTTTTCTCCCCTTGCGATTAAACCTGTTCGCTCCCGCCTTGATTTGGAAAATGAAAAGTGATATAAACGGTGTGGCCGTGGTGCATCACGGCCGGAAAGCGATAGGTTGATTCATGAATCTGTTTGACGTTATCTCTCTGCTGGGCGGACTGGCCCTTTTCCTGTACGGCATGAGGCTGATGGGAGACGCCCTCAAGGAAAACTCCGCAGGCACACTGAAACTTGCCATGACCCGTGCCACCAACAACCCGGTCAAGGCATTCCTGCTGGGCCTCATGGTCACCGCCCTGATCCAGTCCTCCACAGCCACCATCGTCATCACCTCGGGCCTGGTGGGTGCGGGAATTCTGACCCTGCATCAGTCTCTGGGCATCATTATCGGCGCCAACGTGGGCACCACGGTGACCGGCCAGATCATCCGGCTGCTGGACCTCAACGCCGAAGGCGGAACCTCCTGGCTGCGCTTCCTGCAGCCTTCCACACTGGCGCCATTGGCCCTGATTGCAGGCATGGCGATCATCATGACGGGTATGGTCCGCAATTCCAAATCAGTGGGCAATATCGCCGTGGGCTTTGGAATCCTGTTCACGGGCCTGATGAACATGACCGGCGCAGTGCAGAACCTGACCCGTTCGGGTATTGTGGAACAGCTTTTTTCCGGTCTTGGGGAGAGCCCGCTTCTCGGATATATCACCGGCGCCGGTGTGGCTTTCGTGCTGCAGAGTTCCTCGGCGACCATCGGTATTCTGCAGGCGTTTTCAGCCGGCGGACTGCTGACCTTTAAGGCGATCTATTCCGTGATCGTGGGCGTCTATCTGGGGGACTGCGTCACCACGGCCATTGTCTGTTCCATCGGTGCACGTGCCGATGCCAAGCGGGTGGGTCTGATCAATATCTTTTATAACCTCAGCAAGTCCCTGCTGGTACTGGTGGCCATTACGGTGATCCACCGCCTGGGATGGCTTGATTTTATATGGAACAAAACGGTGAATTCCGGTATCATCGCCAATACGAACACCATCTTCAACCTGGCCAGTGCCGTGATCCTGTTCCCCATGATCTCCCTCTACGAGAAAATCTCCTGCAATGTGGTTCGCGATGAGGAAAAGCCGGAAGGCAAGTACAAGGAAAAACTGGAGGGGCTCAACCCGGTCTTTTTCAGTACTCCGCCCCTGGCGCTGCGCAGCTGCTATCAGGTGCTGCTGGCCATGTTCAATGCTGCCCGCAACAGCATCTCCACCTCGTTTGACCTGCTGAACAGCTTTGAGGAGAAGCGGGCGGATGAGGTGCGTGAGGAAGAGGAGGAAATCGACCGCATGACGGACCGGGTGAGCCGTTACATGGTCGAGCTGCTGCCTCACCTTCACAAGGACCTGCACGTGTCTATCCTCAACCAGTATTACAAGGTGAATACGGAATTTGAACGGCTGGGAGACCATGCCATCAACATCACGGACATTGCCTCCGGCCTGGCCAGGGCGGATACCCATTTCTCGCCGGCGGCCACGCAGGAGATTGCCATCATTCGGCAGATCATTCGGGAAATCCTGAACTATACGGAGGAAGCCTTCTGCCAGCGCAGCCGGGATGCGGCCCTGCACATCGAACCCCTGGTACGGGTTTGCGGGGAGATGCTCAGCCAGATGCAGCGCAGTCATTTCAAGCGGATGAGCAGCGGACAGTGCTCGCTGCTGGCGGACACCGGCTTTTCCAACTTTCTGGGAGAATGTAAGCGCATCGCCGCGGTGTGCTCCAACATCGGCATCGCCACACTGGTGCGCATCCAGCCGGACCTGGCGGATCATGAGCACCTCTATTTTGAGAGCCTGCAGTACAGCGGCGACCAGACATTCAATCAGGTTTTCGAGAAGGCACACAACCATTACTTTTCACTGCTGGAGGAACAGACGGATGCTCCTTCTTAGTTCACAGGCGGAATAATGAGTATACGGGGTCGGAAGCGCGCAGAAGGCGCCTCCGGCCCTGCGTTTTTCCGGCTTCGCGCATGAAAAAGGAAAAACTGACTGCGATTTCTTCGAAAGACGGTGCAAAATGAAGAAACAGACACAGATACCTGATGATTTTTCTCTTGTATGTAGGCACTCTTCTGACTATAATGTGTCAGACGTGATCCATTGATGACAGAAAGGATGCCATATTTATGAAACGAATTGGCGTTTTAACCTCTGGCGGAGATGCACCTGGAATGAATGCTGCTGTTCGTGCGGTAGTGCGTGAGGCCATGACTCAGGAAATGTCCGTGGTGGGATTTAAGCGTGGATATAACGGCCTGCTGATGTTCAGCCCGGATCAGAGTGACGATTTTTCGATTATGACGGCACGGAGCGTTTCGGACAAGATCCACCGCGGCGGGACATTCCTGATGACCGCCAGGTGCAATGAATTCCGGCGCAAGGAATATCAGGAACGGGCGATTGCCAATATGAAGCTGCTGGGCGTGGAAGGCCTGGTTTGTATCGGTGGAGACGGCACCTTCCATGGTGCCAATGCTCTGCAGGAGCTGGGATTTCCTGTCGTAGGAGTGCCCGGCACCATCGACAACGACCTGGATTACACAGACGCCACCATTGGCTTTGATACGGCGCTCAATACTGCCTGCGAATGCGTCAACAAGATCCGGGAGACTTCCGATTCTCACGGACGTGCCAGTATCATTACCGTGATGGGCCGCAACTGCGGCGATATTGCCATCAGCACGGCACTGGCCTGCGGAGCGGAGCAGGTGCTCATTCCTGAACGCCCGTGGGCTCTGGAGGATGTGGCGGATCAGGTCCGCTGGGGCGTGCTCAAGGGCAAGCGGTCCATGATCATCGTACTGGCCGAGGGGGCCATCAATTCCCTTCAGAGCGATGTGGCGGCAGTGTGCGCAAGATATGAGAGCCTCAAGGAAATCTCCGTCCATCATCTGACCTCCTCCCAGGTTGCCATGATCATTGAGGTCATTTCAGGCCATGAGGTCCGTGCGACGGTGCTGGGATATACGCAGCGGGGCGGCAGCCCCACCGCGGCCGACCGCATTCTGGCCTCCAGATTGGGCGCTCACGCGGTAACACTGCTCAAGGAGGACCGCAGCGGTGTGGCAGTGGGTGTGCGTGGCGGAAGGCTGATCGAGGAAGCTCTCGACAAGGCGATGCACGGCCGCAATACGGCCAACGAGGAGCTGCTCAAGCTGATCGATGACCTTTCCTGAGACAATAACCTGCAGGAGATACTGGCGGATGGCCGATGGGCCATCCGCTTTCCTGTATCCCGGATGAAAAGGAAAAAGGGACAGCACGTAGAGGCGGTCCCTTTTTATCTGTTTCAGTATTTCACTTCATCGGGTATGCATCTTTGGATCTCCTGTACGGGGATGCGGATGAAGATTTCTGCCAGGTCAGCATCCAGCTGTGTACCTTCCACCTCCCGGATAATCCGGATAGCATCCTCATGGGTCCGGGGTGCCTTGTAGGAACGACGCATGGTGATGGCGGAGTAGGTGTCCGCAATGGCGATGATCCTGGACGCCAGGGGGATGGCATCCGCCTGAACCCCGTAATACCCCTTTCCGTCCATGCGCTCATGATGGTAGAGAATCCAGTCCGCAATGCTGTCAAACGTGTGCAGGGGGGCGAGAATCCGGACACCTGTACGGGGATGGGTCCGCATCACCTTCCATTCTTCCTCGTCAAGTTTGCCGGGCTTGTTCAGGATGGATTCCGGGACGCCCAGTTTGCCGACATCATGCATCAGTGCGGCGTATTCCAGGCTGACGGGGTTGATCTGGCTGCGAAGATGAGAAGGAAGGTGCCGGTAAAACAGCATCGTCAGTTCCTGCACGTGGCGGCTGTGTCCGTTGAGGTTTGGATCGCGGGCATCGATGACGCCCACCAGGACCTCGGCGATGTCGATGCTTCGGGTCTTGGCGGTGTCCATCAGATGGAACATCAGGGTCACGACAATGAAGACAAAGATGCTCCCGAAGAACAGAATGAGAGCAATCATGAGGTCGGGTCTGGAAAAAAAGCCGACGAACAGGTATCCGCAAAGGAAGAAGACCAGCAGAACCAGCCCCAGGTGCATCCAACGGGTATCCCTGGTGCTGTTGGAGGAGAGCACGTCATGGGTGGAGCGGATGAGGAGGACATAGCAGAAGATGTTCCAGATCATAAGCGCTGCTCCCAGAAGGATCAGTGCAGAAATCACATGACTCATGAAAAAACAGGAACCTCCAGTTTTGATGGGATCTGTCTGGGGGACGGAGTGGAAAACGGACTGGGCAAAATGGAAAAGGCTTCATGCAAAGCATCATTGTGCTATTCTACCCTGATGCGGGATAGGAAGCAACACAGGATGGGATGCTTTTTACGTTGTTTATGAAAAGCGGAGCTCCAGGGAAGAAAGGAAACCGGCTTTCCTGCTGTTTGGCAAAGAATGCCGGGCTTTTGTGAACTGCCATGGTCATTGGAAGTTGGTAAATACGTTTGTTCACTTGAAGAGGGGATGGATGAGGCGACCGGCGCCACGGGATATATGGTCAGGAAACAGGTTCAGATCACCACGGCTGGCGGAGATCTGTACGGCTGAATCCCGTACATCACAGGGCACGGCGTCAACGCTTAAACTCGACGGACCTGCATGAGACGGACTGCTGAAGGAGAATGAAACCATGAAGAAACTGATGATTGTATGCTGTATGATTCTGGCGCTTGCGCTTTGCGCTGGTGCGGTGGCAGATCCGGTTGAAGTCACAGGAAAAGTCGTCCTCTGGGAAACCTCTGCGGAGGAAGCGGACACCCAGGAAAACCAGGGGACCAGCAAGATCAGGATTTCTTTTGAACCCAGGTCTCCGGTGACACTTGAGGAGCTTGATACGGGAGATGTGTTTGATGACTATATCTGCTCAATCACCCGTGAGGGCGTCGCGCCGGTCATTGTGGCCATTTCCGGCACCGATAAGGAGGCGCATCACAATATCAACAACTACTCTGAAGAGGATATGAAGCTTTATATCGACAGCCAGACTTCAGGCATGGAGGAAGAAAACTATTCCACTTCCATAGAGACCTCCGAAGCTGGAAACAAGTATGTGGTGGTGGAGGACGCCTTTTCCCACAGTCTGGTGACCATTTATGACAACTACAATATATCGGTTGTTCAGATCAGCGCGAACGATGACGGCACGGCCAGGTCCCTGACAGATGCTGACCGGGACTTTGCACTTGAAGTGTTTCAGGGAATCTGGATGGAGTAATTGGAAATTCTTTGCCCGTACATTGATGCTGCTTGATAAAACAGGCGGATCCTGCATCACAGAGATCAGGATCCGCCTGTTCCATTAAACAATGAGGAGAATGTGATGTCTGATCTCTTTCCGTTGACCCGTCCGATTGTTCCTGACACTTCCGGACGGTTGCAGGATTCTGTTTGTTGCTTTCTATCAGGGATTGCGAAGGAAAAAGCCTCTTTCCTTTGGGGCTTGAGCGAGCCGGAAAAAAGAGGACCTGGTCTTCGACAGATTACTGGCCATTCTCCGGCTGTTTGAGAAAGGCTGCGGCAAGGTGATCCCGGAAGACGATGAAAAAAGCGGAAGATTTGAGGAATCGCCTGTTATGCATAGAATGCAGGGGTACAGCACCTGAAAGAAAGGAAAAACATGGAGATTTCCTTCCGATCCCCTTCCGGGAATCCGGCGGAGAAGCGGAGGGTGTTTTTGGAGAGGAACCGGGTCTCATGCATCCCTGGGTCGAGGGAGCGGGGAATGGCGGCGGAGTAAACGGGCAGAAAATTCCCAGGACGCCTCGGAGTTGCGGAAACTGGGAGATGCATTAAGCCGGCTGCAGGGCAGCCGGCTTAGAAGACAGGAGGATCATGTGGCAGGGGCAATGGAGGAATCAGGGTCAAACCGGCTGCCGTAAAAACCGTTCTTTCCTTCCTGTTTTGCCAGGTAGAGGTTTGAATCAGCCTGAAGAAACATTTGATGAAGATGTTCTGTGGAGGCAGGGATTCCGGTGACGTAGCCGCCGGAAAAGGTGACGGAGGGCAGGGCATTGTCCTGAATGCCGGACAGCCGCCGGGCAGTTTCCTCATAGAGACTGCGGAATTCCTCCTCGGTGCGGTTTTCGCTGATCACCAGAAATTCATCCCCGCCGTAGCGGTAACAGTAGTCGATATCAAAGATATCAGCGAGGACCTGGCCGGTCCTGCGCAAAAGCTTGTCACCGAAGGCGTGACCGCAGGTGTCATTGACATATTTGAAATTATCCAGGTCAATCAGCATGAGGTTTATGGAATGCCCCAGATACAGGCGGGCATCCTCTTTCATGGCATGGCGGTTGCGCAATCCGGTCAGCGCATCAGTGGTGGCTGTCTGTGCCAGCTGTGCATTGGCGTCGGCCAGCTGTGCATTGGCCTCAATGAGCTTCCGGGTGGCGCGGTCCCTGCTGCGCTTGAGAAGGCTGACGCAGGTGAGGTTCAGTACAATCCCCAGAAGGATGATCAATATCTTCTGCAAATTGAGATCGGTATAACTGAAAAAGCTGTGGTCTGTTGAAAAGTAGAACATGGAATACAGAAACATCACGATGGCGGAAGAGAGCCCCGTGACAAAGCCGCCGATGCCGGTGGAAAAGACCATGGCGGTAATGAGGATCATGTTGGGATTGGGGACCTTGAAGAGATAGACGATCACGGACAGAAACAGCGTGATGGCCGCACTGAAGAGGGAAACGAGAAAGATGTGACGCGGACTGTGGGAAATAGAAGGCTGCAAAAGGATCACCTCGAAACAGAATGCCGGCAGGGAGAGACTTCCTGATCGACAGTATGGAAGGACAAAATGTGTTTATCCAGCGGGAATTCTAGAGAATGTCCCTGAAGTTGTCAAGGTGAAAGAGGCGAAAAAGGAACGACAGCGGGGACCTATCCCCGGCCCCGGATGCTGTACGGAAGAGGATCAGGACAGATGAAGGGTAAAAGTGGTCAACCCGGGATGGCTGGAGACCGTCAGGGTCCCTTTGTGCAGCGCAACGATCTGACGGGCAATGGCCAGCCCCAGCCCCTGTCCGTCTATGGTGCGGTTGTGGGCGCTGTCTCCACGGTAAAAACGGTCAAAGATGTGATCGATGTCCTCCGGAAGGATTCCCGGGCCCGTGTTGGAGAGAGACAGGCGCGCTCCGTGCCCGAAACGTTCAAGTTTCAGGAAGATCTTTCCGTTTTCGCCGGAATACTTGACGGCATTGTTCATCAGGATGATCAGAAGCTGGACCAGCATATCCCGGTCTCCCTGACAGGAGATCCCTTCGGGAACTTCCATTTCAAGGGTACGTCCCGCTTCATAGACGCTGCTTTCCAATGGAAGCACGGCTTCCATGACAAGCTGGCTGAGATCAAGCTTCTTGAGGGGAATGCGGGTGTTTTTGTCCAGGCGCGCCAGCTGCAGGAGACTCTGCACCATGCGGGAGGAGCGCCGGACTTCCGAGGAAATATAGGAAATCTGCTCATTTTCGCCAAATTCTCCCCTGAGCACATCCACATTGGCGGAAATCACAGCCAGAGGGGTTTTGAGCTCATGGCTGGCATCGCTGACAAACTGGCGCTGCTTGTCAAAGGCCTCCTGAACGGGTGCGAGCATCCTTCGAATGAGAATAAATGCGCCAAGACATAGGACTGCGCAGGCGACAGAGGCTGTCACCAAAGTGGCATACAGCGTCTGCTGAGCGGAAAGATACTGAAGTTCGGCATCCAGAATCAGCAGAAGGGTCCCGCCTTCCTGTGCGGTCATCTGGAAGAACTGCCAGCCGATGCGTCCGGAGCTTTGGCCCGTGAGCAGAATCCGGGCGGTCAGATCGTGGATGACCTCCGTATCATACAGGTCGGGACGGTCAGAGAGCCAGCCGGTAATATGGCGCTCAGCGTCCAGATTCACCCGGCAGTAGGCAGCCAGACTGGCCATGGACATTCCCGGATCCCTGGGCGGCGGCATGGGCTGTCGGGAAAGCGTCGAAGCGTAGTTTTCCGGATTTCCCCCAAAGGGACCGGAAGTGAAAGGCGGTTGGGGACGGGCTTCGGCGGAGGTGGCCGCTTCAGGGGGGTTGTCGGGAGAATCATCCTCCTGAAGGAGAGAAGAGAGAGGGGAAGAAGATCCGGAGAAACCGTTTTCCCCTGGCTTTGGGGGAGGTGTGACGTGCTGCCCTGGATCGGCGGGAACAGGTCCGCCTTCTCCGTTTTCCGCGGGTTTGGGAGGAGGAGTGCTTCCGTCCCTTGGAGAGGCGGGGCGGTTCCCGGAGAGACTGCTGAGGGTGTTGAGGGCGGACATGGCCTGGGATTCAATGCCGGAGCGGTTCATCAGATCGATTGAGATGATGATCCCGCAGGAAACCAGCAGCAGTGCCGCGATCACCAGCAGGGTCAGCCGCCTGCGTAGCTTATGAATCATGATCGGCCTCCAGTGCATATCCGATGCCGCGTGTGGCATGGATTTTGACAGTGGATCCGACAAAGGAAAGCTTCCTGCGCAGGAAAGAGACATAGACCTCCAGACTGTTGTAGTCCGCATTGCTCTCCAGTCCCCAGATGCGGTCGCTGATCAGGTCTTTGGGAAGTATCCGGTCCGTGTTGCGCAGAAACAGTTCCAGGAGCTGGTACTCCTTTGTCCCGAGCCGGACGCTTTTGC
>OMRS01000047.1 GCA_900313545.1 uncultured Eubacteriales bacterium
CTCCTCCACCGTTCCCACCAGGAGGCCGGTCCTTTCATCGCCAAACATGTCCTCGCAGTAGCCCAGGTGCACGTACTCATCCTCGAAGAAGGCCGTCAGGGTGCCGCGGGCATAGGAGTAGATGTCCAGCTCCTCCTGCGACAGCTGGATGGTATAGAGGCGGTCCCCCATTTCCCTGATTTCCGATTCCGTGGAGGCGGGGGTCTCCTCCTGCGTCACCTCCTGCGTCTGCGCGCTGCTGATGGCGCCCTCCGGATTGAACTTGAACTCGCCGATCAGGCGGGCAAACTTCTCCAGCGCGGGGAGGCACCCGCTGCTGTAGCCGTCCATGACGTCCCCGTAGCCGGAGCGCCCCACCGCCGTCATCGTGGCGGGAAAGCCGATGGCCAGGCCAAAGGCGTTCTGCTCCCCGTCGACCCGCAGGAGGAGGATGTTGCCCATTTCCCTGACCACCTCATCCATGGACCCCGGGAAAAGGCCATCCATGCAGGCGACGTACTCCGCCATGTCCACCACGTCCCACGTGATCTGCTCCTGTGCGCTTTTGCGGGACAGGTCCTTCATCCTGTCCCGCACCCGGGAAAGCTCCCGCAGGGCATCATCGTCCAGCCTGTCGAGGATCCCCTGCACGGCGGAATCAAGAGCGGAGGAGAAAGCGGAGAATTCCCTGAGGTCAAGCAGCACGCAGGACGCGGAGCCCCCCGTGTCCTCCTGGTACCCGTCGACGCACAGGGAGGCCAGCTCCAGGGGGGCGGCGTACGGGTCCTGAAGGGCGCCGTAAACCGTCCTCTGCAGCGACAGTCCCCCCACAGGGATGACCTCCTCGCTGCACAGCAGATAATCCGCATAGGGCTGCGCCACCGCGGCCGCCTCCACCGTGCCCATCAGGCAGGCGGAGTAGATCACCATGTCAAAGTGCAGCGAGCCCAGCTTTTTTTCCGCCAGGGAAAAGGCCTGTTTCAGGCCCTTCATGGTCAGGGACCCCCTACCGCTGCCCTCGAGCAGTTCGTCGCTGATCATTCCGCCGAAGCTGCCGGCGCCATGGTTGTCCATCACCAGATAGTACCTGTCCGCCGGATAACTGCGCAGCGCATTGACCAGGAAGCCCGCCAGCACCTCGGGATCCGCAATGGAGCGTTCCCCGGCGTCCTCAAAGCCGATGCTCCCGCCGCTCAGGTGCATCACCGTCACGCCCTCGTCCCTGAGACGGGAATCGTTCCAGGACCTCACCCCGCCCACCATGGCCACGACGTTGACCTCCTCCACGCCCTCCAGCTCAATGACGTTGTCCAGTTCGCGGATGATGCTCTTTTCCAGACCGGATGCGCCGGAGGCATAATAGAGGATGGTGGCCGGCGCCTGTCCCAGCGCGCAGGCGGACCAGGCCGCCGCCAGAAGCAGGCACAGCAGCCCCGCGACGGCCCGCGCCGACATGTGTTTCGTCATCAGATTCTCCCCTTTCCGTTCTCCTTCTCCCCGGACAGGCGCAATGGCGCCCGCCCCCTCCGGGGCCCTCCCGGGCGGGAAAGCACGCGGGCCGGCGGAGGACGTCCGTATGTCCCTGCGCCGGCCCGGCCATGTCCGGTCTTCCGGCCGGACGCTTCACTGAAGGTGCTTGTAGATGATCATTTCCACCCGTGACCCGCGGATGCTGACCTTGACCTCCTCCGCCACATGGCTCACCACGGATTTCTCCAGCTCGTCCCAGGCCTTTGCCCTCTCGGGTTCGCTGCTGTCCTTCAGCTCTTCATAGCACTGCATCATGGACCACTCGTACACCAGGGGGTTGGCGGAATCGGTCTCGCACATGCCCGCCATGAGCATGGGATTGGTCATGGGCGCCAGGTCCCGGTCCGCGCTGCGCTCGAAGAGGTCCCGGAGGGTGCCCATCAGGCCCCTGGCCGCCTCATTGCGCCCGCTGGTGGATGCTTCAAGGAGCTCCTCGCGCTTGTGGCTGTCCATCACGGTATCCACCACCAGGTGGATCTGGTACTCGCCCTGGGAATCCTCAATCCAGAATTCCCCCTTCTGTTCTCCGGTGATGGAGCGCATCATGCCCAGGGTCTCCTCCGCCAGCAGGCGCAGGATGAGCCTGGACCTTTTGGTGAGTTTCTTGTATTCCGCCACGGCCTCCACCTGGTTCAGGCCCTGCTCAAGGTGCTTTCCGCTGCTGTATACGGTGACGACATCTGATTTCATGCGTACTTTCTCCTTTCACTCCGGCATCCCGCCGCCCCTGTCACTTCAGGAATCCGTTGATAATCTGTTCCTCGGCCTCGGCCTCCGTCAGGCCCAGGGTCATCAGCTTCATCAGCTGCTCCCCGGCGATCTTCCCGATGGCCGCCTCGTGGATGAGTTCCGCATCCGTGCAGTTGGCCTCCAGAGAGGGGACCGCCAGGATGCGCCCGCCGTCCATGATGATGGAATCGCATTCGGTGTGCCCGTGGCAGGCGGCATTGCCGGCGAGGCACGCGTCAAATTTCTGATAGGACCTGTCCCTGGCCACCGAGCGGGAGACCACGTCCGCGCTGGACCCCTCTCCGTTGAGGTCCACCCGGTAGACGCTCACCGCGCTCTGCCCGCCATGGGTCATCAGGCGCTCCTTCACCACCAGGCGCGCGCCCTCCGCCAGCTGCGCGGTGGTCGTGCGCTGCGTGGAGTCCACGCCCCGGATCTGCACCATCTCCATCTCGACGCTGCTGCCCTCGCCGATCTCGACCTCGGTGCGGGGGTTCATGATGCGCTTGCCGCGGCCGGTGCCCTCGCCGTAGTGCTTCTCGACA
>OMRS01000119.1 GCA_900313545.1 uncultured Eubacteriales bacterium
CCAAAGTACATTCCCCCATCATCCGTCGTGTCGAAATGATTTCCGAGGATCAGGTAATCCAGACCCGCACGCTCCTTCATGTCGCGCAGCCAGTCCATGTATTCGGGGAAGTACTCGCATTCAAATCCCGCATAGATGCGGATGCTGTCCCTGTATTCCTCCCGCAGCGCGCGAATGCTGCGCAGGTATCCGTCCATCTGTCCGACGATCATGCGCACCTTGCGGTGAGTAAACCCGTTCCGATAAGGCCACGGCACATGATCAGAAAAGCCCAGAATGGTATATCCCGCCGAAACCGCTGCCTCCACATAGTCCCGGTCCGTCCCCACGGCATGGCCGCAGCGGGTGGTGTGGGTATGGTAATTCGCCTTGATCAATTCTGCTTCACCCCGATTCTGGTGCAGGGAACCGCACCCGAGAGCAGCTCCGAAATGCGGTGGCGGGCATGTCCGATGATCACTTCCGTGCCCTTCATCGCCGGTCCCAGAGCATATTCCAGCTTGGCCCATGCGCCGTTGGCGCCTGCCCGGGAGGCTCCTTTGCAGTGCGTCTGCAGTTCCCGCACACGCCGCTCCAGTTCCTGCGGCGTGTCGGCAAATACATCCCCCACCAGGGTCCCCGGATCCGAAGGATCCCTGTAAATCCCCTCGGTGGATGTCAGAATCAGCAGCCTTCTGGCATGCACCAGTTCCGCAATCACCGCCGCCGTCTCGTCATTGTCCACACACTCGTGGACGTCTCCGCGTTCCCGGCGCAGCTCGGTCAGTTCCCACTTGCGGTTTTCCTCGTCGGAGACGGGATCGTTGTAGTTGACGATGGGGATGGCGTTTTGCTGCCGGGCCCTTTCAAACAGGTGAAGGATATGCGTCCGTTTTTCCTCATCGTTGAAATGCTGATGTTCCACCAGCACCTGCCGGACCGAATACGCATGGGGGATGAAATGACGATACTGCTCCATGAGAATCGTCTGCCCCTGGGCTGCGTAATCCGTCTTGTCCTCCACCTTGTTGCCTTTCAGCTCGTGGCCGGTCCTGCGGATATAGTCTATCCGGCCGATCTCCGCAGCACCGGAGGTCACCCAGATCATTCCCGGGTGCAGCTCCGCTCCCAGCCGGGAGAAGATGTTGTAGTCGATGTCCGAGTCCTCCCGGCGAATGAGCGCCATGGAGCCGATCTTGCCCACCAGTTCAAAGTCCTGACCCATAGGTAACCGTATTCCTTCCGTTTATTTGTGATACCTCTCGTTGCTGGCGATCTTCATGCTCCGGTAGAGCTGTTCAAGCAGCACAATCCGGGCAAGCTGATGGGGAAAGGTCATGGGTGAAAAAGAAAGCTTCCAGTCCGCCCGCGAACGCACCTGAGCACTCAGGCCCAGAGAACCTCCGATGACAAACACCACCCGGCGCCCCCGCTCAAACTCTGAAACCACCCGCTGGCTGAACGCCACGGAATCCATGGCCTTCCCGTCAATACACAGGGCCACCACCCCGTCCTCCGGTCGGATTTTTGCCAGAATCCGGCGGCCTTCCTCCTCAATGATCTGCGCCTGCTGGGCCTGGGAGGACCGGGCGGGCTCCGGGAGATCCTGCACCTCCACCACTTCAAGGTTCATAAAGCGGGAAAGCCGCTTCACATACTCCGCCTGGGCATCCCGCCACCAGGATTCCTTCAGTCTGCCCACGCAGATGATGGCCGCGTTCATCCAGGCACCACCTCCGCGCTCAGAATGGCCAGCAGCACGCAGGCGCCGCACAGCAGCAGCATCTTGCCGATGAGGCCTCCCATGCGGAACGGGCTGATCTTCACCGTATCCCTGCTCCATGCCATGCGGTGAGCCTTGCGCAGCCCCGCCACCGCGCCAAAGGACATGGCCGTCAAAGCAGTGGTGAGCAGCAGGCTGCCGCCCTGGGCCATGGCGATCAGCCCCGAAGTCCATTCCATCGACAGGGTGCTGCGCAGCACCACATGCAGCAGCAGCGGCCCGGTAAAGCCACCCGTCAGGGCCTCCAGCCGATCCGCCACCAGGCCGAAGAGAATGTTGAACACCGGCGTTCCCGGGCCCATCACGCCATAGGATACAAGGCGCAGCGCCCGGCGGGAGGTCCCCGTTCCGGAGAAGGACTCCCTTCGCGCCAGCATTTCCACCGCCACGGCTTCTCCGGAGGAAATCAGCAGGCAGGGCATCATGCGGGGCAGGTCACCCGACAGAATCTGGGGATTCAGCCTGAGCATCCGCAGGATGCCGGTCTCCGCGGCAAACAGCAGCAGAGCCGGCCCTGAAAGCATGGCGCCCAGCGTCATGACCCGGTAGATCTCTCCGGAATGAAGATGGATTCGCGTCTTTGGAAGCACCTCAGGGGGCAGCAGCACCCGGAGCGCTCCGGCCACCATCAGAAGCCTGAGGATCTGGGCGGTCAGCCTCAGAAAACCCGTCAGGGGAACCATCTGGATCACGGCAGTGATCAGCACATAGCCCGCCAGCACAGCAAGATGAATCCACAGGCTGCGTCCGGATGCAGTTTTCTTCATCATTTGTTAAACACGTAGTCCCGCTGAATCAGGAAGCTCAGCATGAACAGGACAATGTCCACGGGAATCTTGATCACCGCTGCGGATACGGGGATCACCGTCGGCAGCCACTGCACCAGTCCCGCGCCGATGGCTCCCTGCACCACCGCCAGGGCATAATACTTCACCATGGCATACTTGCCTCCCCGTCCGGAAAACACCGCGTAGCGGTTCAGGCGATAGTTCACCTGGGAGGAGACGATGCGCGCCAGGATGTAGGACACCAGCGGCGTCATCTTCAGGATGAGCAGCAGCCAGTACAGCACGTAGTCCACCACAAAGGAGGCGATGGCGGAGCCCAGGTAGCGGAAGATCACCTTGTAGATGCGCATGCCGTCCCGCAAGGGATTGAAATGGCTTCCGGCATTGTCATCGATATAGATGGTCTCGATGGGGATCTCCTCCACCGGCATGTTCATATCCCGCAGGCGCAGGAGCATGTTCATCTCATACTCATAGCGCTCTCCCTCGATGCCGATCATCTTTTCAACGGCCCCCGCGGGAATGGCCCGCAGACCGGTCTGGGTGTCATAGATCGAAATGCCGCTGGCCAGCTTGTAGACAAAGCGGGTGATCCGGTTGCCCCACATGGACTTCGCCGGCACGTTGCCCGTGAACCTGCGGGACCCGAGCACCAGTGTGTCGGGTTTCTGCAGGGAAACCTCCGCCACGCGGAGGATATCCTCGGGCGTGTGCTGCCCGTCCGCATCCGCCGTCACCACGCACCGCAGGTCCGGCCACTTGAGCAGCGCGGCATTCAGGCCGGTCTTGAGGGCGCGTCCCTTTCCCTGGTTCACCGCGTGGACCGCCACCTCCGCGCCCATTTCCCGGCATTCGTTGAACAGATGCGCATACTGTTCCTTTCCCCCGTCATCCACCAGCAGCACCAGCAGGTTTTTCTCCAGGAGCTGCCGGACCAGCGGGATCATCTTCTCATCCGGCTGATAGGCGGGGATGAGTACAACGATGCGCTGACATTGTTCCTTGGTAAGCATGAAATATTCCTTTCATTTCTTATCTTTATAAAGCGTTGCGATTATACAGCCCCGCAGGGGGGAAAGTCAACGAGGGCAGGGCGTTTTGCCCTGTCCCTCGTCCATATGGCGTTGGAGTTCCCGCCGGGACTCTCCTGCTAGAACGCGCTTCGCAGTTCGGCAATGGCGCCCGTCAGCGCGCCGGGCAGGTCCAGCGCATGCAGTTCCGCCATGAATTCCGCCACGTCCAGGTCCTTTTGTGCCGTTTCCATGACCTGTCCCTTGAGATCCACGCTGATGTGCGCGCTGCGCAGCAGGGCGGTCAGCTCCGCCTTCCAGTCAAGATCCGCGGCCGCCGGCACCTCATGCCAGTGAAGCTCGGCTCCTGAAAGGGCCTGTGCCGACAGCTCCAGCGAAAGGCACCGTCGCCGGGGGTCCGGCTCTGCGCGGCATGCGCAGCTGCATTCATCCGGCATACGCTCTCCCGCGCCCCAGATTTCCAGGGAATAGCGGCGCTTTTCCGGAATCAGGCCCGTCTCTCCCCGGGGCGGCAGGATCCGGATGGACAGCCCCTCTGCGCAGGACATCCGGATTTCCGTGACCACCCTCGCATAGCCCTCCTGTCCGGGCAGTGCGCCATTGTCCTCCACCAGTTCAAAACGTCCCTCCGCTCCCGGATACAGCCGGATCCGCAGATGCTCCGGCAGGGGCGCGCCGTTTTGAGGCACCTCATCCCCGTCCATGGGAAGGATGCCCCCCTCGCGGACCAGCACGGGAAGCGCGTCCAGATCCCGGTACATCAGGAGCGTCCGTCCTCCCCTGTAGCGCCAGCCCGTGAAAAAGTCCGTCCAGATGCCCTCCGGAAGCCAGACGCGGGAGAAAGCCTGCCGGGTCCCGGGGTCCACGGGCCTTGTGACGGGGCTGACGATCAGGCAGTCCCCGAGGCAGTACTCCTGCGCGCCCTGTGCGTAGGACGCCTCCTCCATGGGATGGTCAAAGTACATGGGGCGCAGCAGCATCTCTCCCTCCAGGCTGCAGCGCAGGTTCTGCGTATACAGCCAGGGGATCAGCCGGTGGCGCAGGCGCAGGAAACGGACAATCCGCTCCGCCGTCTCCGCGGGAAAATTCCACGGTTCCTTCTCGAGGAAGGGGTTGTTGGTGGAATGCAGCCTCAGGATCGGTGAAAACACGCCAAACTGCACCCATCTGAGTGTCAGCTCCGGGTCCGTGGTCCCGTGCATATGCCCGCCGATGTCATGGCTCCACCAGGTATAGGCGATATTGGCCGCCGTGGCGGTAAACCTCGGCTGGAACGCAAGGGATTCCCAGGTGGCCCAGGTATCCCCCGAAAAGCCCAGAGGATAGCGGTGGCTCCCCGGCCCGCCGTAGCGGGAGAGGATCAGGGGCGTCCTCCCTGAAGTGACCGCATGCAGATAGCGGGTGTGGTTGAGGCAGAAGAGCGGGTCCATGCCCGCATCCCGGCTGCCCCCCTTCTGCTGCCAGTCAATCCACCAGAAATCCACCCCCTGCTCCTCCAGGGGCGAAAGCACGGCCTGTTCAAACGCCGCTTCATAGTCCGCGTCCGAAGCATCATAGGCAAAGGACTCCCCCGCCTCCGCCTCCCGGCCCAGCGCCGCCGCCATCCGGCCGTAGCTTTCCTCAAAGGGGCGGATGCCTTCCGCCGGGTGATCGTTGAGGGTCACATGCAGGCCCCGCTCATGCAGCCATGCCAGGAGGGCCTCCGGGGACGGGAACTTGTCCCTGTCCCATGTATAGCCCGTCCAGCCTGTCCCGTAGCGGGGGTCAATCTCCGTGACATGCCAGTTCATGTCCAGAACGGAGACGGACAGGGGAACCCCTTCCGCCCGAAAGCGCTCCATGAGCGCCATGTACTCCTCCTGGGTATAGGGATAATAGCGGCTCCACCAGTTTCCCAGGGCGAAACGGGGAACCGCGGGAACCGCACCGGAAAGATGCAGGAAATCCCGGAGGCAGGCCCTGTAATCCCTGCCGTACCCAAAAAAATACAGGTCGACCCCGAAGTCCCGGGCAGGGAGCAGTCTGCCGGAGTCGTCCATGCCCATCGAACGGCTGTCATCCAGCAGCGCATACCCCTGCTTCGCGTTCAGCCCGTCCTCCAGGGGAACCTCTCCGTTGGCCTTGTCCAGGGTACGGGCGGTTCCGCCCAGCGTCCGGGGCTTCTCCCCGTAATGCCATCTGCTGCCATAGGTCGCATAGTTCCCCTTGAGCTCCACCGTCAGCCCCTCCGGTGAAAACGCTCTGCCGTCATAGCGCACAATCAGGTCATCCGTCTCCACCCGCAGTCCCTGAGCGGTCCGTCTGCATGTGAACGCGGGAACCGGGAATTCGCGGCAGAGCGCCACCTGCGTGGCCGTCTCGCGGAAATGCCCCTCCGGTTCATACTCCAGGCGCAGAAGGCGGCTGGTCAGTACGGTAATGCGGTAGCTTCCGCCCTCAATCACAGCCTCGGCCCTTGCCTGCGGTCGAATGGTCCAGATCTTCATCGTTCGCCCTCCATTTCACCGGGTATTCTGCGGTCCGGTCTTCCTGACGGCAGTATACGACGCCCCCCGGGCCCTGTCACGGACATCTTTGAAGAAATCCGGTCAGCATGTGCCGGGACTTTTCTTTTTCCCGCCAAGCTTCTATAATGCCGAAGAAGCTTTTGTGCCGCGGCCTGGGGAAGGCGGACCCGGCGTATCCCCGTGCCCCGGAGCGGGACGCCCCGCGGCCCCTGGCCGCACACCCGTTTTCCAAAGACATGATTTTCAGAAGGAGGAGCATCCGCTGTGAAAAGGACCCTGCGCATCACCCCCCTGTCCGTTCTCCTGCTGGGTCTGGCGCTGTCCCTGATGGCCCTGGCTCCGGCCCTGCTTCCCTACGGCGGACGCTTTGTCACCCGGGGAGACTTTATCGAGCAGCAGCTGCCCTTTATTCTGGAAGCGCGCCGGATCCTCAGACAGGGGGCCTCCTACTCCTTTTCCACATTTCTCGGCGCGCCGTCCGTGGGAAGCTACGCCTTCTATACCCTGGGAAGCCCCTTTGTCTGGCCGCTTGCCCTGCTTCCCAGGGACCTCATTCCCTTCGGCATCGCCTTCATGGCTTTGGCCAAGCATGCCCTGTGCATGCTCACATCCTTCCTGTACCTGCGCCGCATGACCGGAAGCTGCGAAAAGGGCCTGCTGGGCGCGCTCATGTACACCTTTTCCTCCTTCACCATCGTCAATACCCAGTTCTATCATTTCACAGAGGTCATCGCGGTGTTTCCCCTGATCCTCTGGGCGCTGGAATGCTTCATGACGCGCCCGCGCCCCGTCCCGTGCATGCTGGCCCTCTCCTGCGGGCTCTCCACGCTCATCAACTATTACTTCATGCTGGGGACCGCCCTGCTGGTGGCGCTCTATGCCCTTTTCCGCCTTCCGGACTGGCTGAGGGACCAGCCGCCCGGAAGGCTGGTCCTTGGCGTCCTTGAATGCGCCTTCGGGTGCGCACTGGCGGGATTCCTCCTGCTTCCGGCCCTGCGCTTTATGATGACCATCACCCGCAACGGTCAGACGGACACGCCCGTCTGGCAGCAGCTTTTCCCCGCGGCCACCCTTGCGGAGCGCCTTCGGGTCCTCCTCATGCCCATTGAAAGCGGCGCCGTCCACGGCTTCATCGGGGATGCGCCCTCCTGGTCCAGCACCGCCTGCGCCCTTCCCCTCTTCGGCTTTGCCGGCTCGCTGGTTTTCCTGCTGCATCCCGGCACGCAGGGCAGGTGGCTGCGCCGCATGATCCTGACGCTGCTGGGTTTCTCCTGCTTTCCGCTGTCAAGCGGCGCCTTTGTCCTGTGGAGCAGCCTCACCTACACCCGCTGGTGGTACGGTCTTGCCCTGATGCTCTCCCTGGCCACAGTGCAGGCGGTGGACATCCGGGAGGAGCGCCTTCTCTGCCCGGATCCCCTCTGGAAGCGCAGCTTCCAGGTGTGCACCCTGACCGCGCTGCTTCTGTCCCTGCCGGCCTTCCTGCCCGCGCAGTGGCTTCAGGGCGCCGGGGAGGCGGGAAGGATTCTGCTCAACCGCAGACAGGAGCACTGGGCCCCGGACATCTTCCGGTTTCTGGGCATGGGGCTTTTTCTTCTTTCCTCCCTGGCCCTGCTTACCGTCCTTCGCCGGTCCCTTCGCACCCTCCACGCGCTTGCCCTGGTGTGCGCCATGGCGGTCCTCAACTATGCCGGCTATATCGCCGTGGGGGATGCCGCGCTGCGCTCCGGAGGCGACACCCCGATTGAGGGTCCCTATTCCCTGGAGGAGATCGCCCGGCCCACCCTCTCCTCCCTGTCCCTGCCCGAACCTGAGGGATTCACCCGCATCGACTACGGGCGCCGTCTGCGCAATTACGGCCTGCTTACCGGCCGGTCCTCCCTCACCGCCTTCCAGTCCCTGCGCTCCTCCATCGTTGGCCGCTTCATCTCCAGCGCAGGCTTTGGATATAACGAATCCACCACCGTTTTTCCGAGGACCCTGAGCGCTTCCCTTCGCAGCGCCCTGTCCGTCGACAGGTACATCCGGACCGATCCCGCCGACCCTGTCCCCGAGGGCTTTGTCCCGGACGGGGAGGAGAACGGCTTCCCGGCATATGCCAATGAGAACGCGGTGCCCATGGGGTACCTGGTCCATTTCATCACCGGGGACCACGACCAGAACATGGACGGGGACCACATCGGCGCCGTCATGCTCTGCGCCGCCACGCTCTCCGATGCGGATCTCAGGGAGCTTGAGGGACAGCTTCCCCGGCTTGACCCCGCCTCGATTCCCGACTGGCGTGAGAGCGCCGCCCGGGCCCGGGAGAATGCCTGTTCCAGGTTTTCCGCCGGACCGGACGGCTTTTCCGCCGACATTCTCGCCCGGGAGCAGGGCATCGTGGTTTTCACCCTCCCCAATGATCCCGGCATGAGAGCCACCCTGGACGGTTCCCCCGTTCGGATCCTGACCTGCGACCTGTCCTTTGTGGGGATCCCGGTGACGCCTGGGCAGCACCGCATCGAGGTCACCTATGTCACCCGGGGATGGACCGCGGGACTTGTCCTGAGTCTGGTCTCCGCCTGCATCCTCGGACTCTACGCGCTCAATCGCCGCCGCTTCTTCCCCTGATATCGGACCTGCAAAAAGGCAGAGCCGCCGCAATGGCGCTCTGCCTTCTGTGTTTTTCAGGATTCATTTCCCGCTTTTTTCCCTTGCCGCCGCCTTCCAGGCCAGGATCTCCTCAAACCGGGCGGCAAAGCGTCCCTCCAGCCCTTCACGGGTGGGCTGATAGTACCTGCTTCCCTCCAGATCCTCCGGCAGGCAGGACATGGCCGTCAGTTTCTCCGCGGTGTCGTGGGCATATTCATAGCCCTTTCCGTACCCCAGGCTGCCCATGAGGTCCGTGACCGCATTTCTGATGTGAAGCGGCACCGGCTCCGCCAGGCGCTGCCGGGCATCCTCACTGGCAGCGCCGTAGGCCGTGTAGAGGGCATTGGATTTGGGCGCCAGGGACAGGTACACCGCCGCCTGGGTCAGATGGACCGTGCATTCCGGCATTCCCAGGAAATGGCAGGCCTGATAGGCCGCCACGCAGATTTCCAGCGCCCGGGGATCCGCCAGACCCACATCCTCGGAGGCGAAGCGGATCATCCGGCGGGCAACATAGAGCGGGTCCTCTCCCCCCTCCAGCATCCGGGCAAGCCAGTACACCGCCGCGTCCGGATCGGAGTTGCGCATGGATTTGTGAAGGGCGGAGATCAGGTTGTAGTGTTCCTCTCCCTGCCGGTCATACAGCAGCATCTTCTTTCCGGTGATTTCGCTGAGCAGCGCCCGGGTCACCCGGGGGACCCCGTCCTCCAGGGGGGCATTGAGCACCGCCATTTCCAGGTTGCCCAGGGCCATGCGGGCATCTCCGTTGGCAAAGCCGGCGATGGCCTCCAGCACGCCCTCTTCAAGCCTGATCTCCTGGCCCCCGAACCCCCGGGGATCCTCCATGGCCCGCCTGAGCATCCGGCAGATGTCCTCCCGTTCAAGCGCGCGCAGCACAAAGACCCGGCAGCGCGAAAGCAGCGCGGAATTCACCTCGAAGGATGGATTTTCCGTGGTCGCCCCGATCAGCACGATGCTCCCCTTCTCCACATAGGGCAGAAAGGCGTCCTGCTGGGCCCGGTTGAACCGGTGAATTTCGTCCACAAAGAGGATGGTCCGCTCCCCGAAGCGCCTTCCCTCCTCCGCCTTCTCCATGACGGCGCGGACCTCGCGGATCCCGCCGGTCACCGCGGAGTAGCTGACAAAACGCGCCCGGGTCTGCTCCGAAATGATCCGGGCCAGCGTGGTCTTGCCCGTTCCCGGCGGTCCCCAGAAAATCATGGAGCCCACCCGGTCCTCCTCGATCATCCTCCGCAGCGCGCTTCCCGGAGAGAGCAGATGCGTCTGCCCGACGAACTCCGACAGACTGCGGGGACGCATCCGGTCCGCCAGCGGCCGGGATTCGCTTCTCTCAAAAAAGGTCCCCTGCTCGCTTTTCATAGTCTGGCAAATACATCTCCCAGTTTTTCATGCAGCACCAGCTGGGCAATGTTGTCCCTGGGCGTCTCGGTGCGGTTGATCAGCACCAGCCGGTTCCCCATGTACTCATCCAGAAATGCCGCGGCGGGATAGACCGTCAGGGACGTCCCCGCTACGATGAGCACATCCGCCCTGCGGATGGCATCCACCGCGCCCTGGATCACCTGCGAATCGAGTCCCTCCTCATACAGGACCACATCCGGTTTGACCCGGCCCCCGCACCTGGTGCATACCGGGATCTCGGACAGCTTCAGGAATTCCTGAAGGTTGTACACCTTTCCGCAGCTGAGGCAGATATTGCGGTGCACGCTCCCGTGGAGCTCGTAGACTTTTTTGCTGCCGGCCATCTGGTGCAGTCCGTCGATGTTCTGGGTGACCACGCCCAGGAGCTTTCCCTCCTGCTCCCATTTGGCCAGCTTCAGGTGCACGCTGTTGGGGCGGGCATCGGAAAAGAGCATCCGCTCCCTGTAGAAGCGGTAAAACACATCCGGATGCCGAACATAGTAGGTATGGGAAATCACCGTCTCCGGCGGCACATCATACTGCTGGGAATACAGGCCGTCCGGGCTTCTGAAGTCCGGGATTCCGCTCTCCGTGGAAACGCCGGCACCGCCAAAGAACACGATGCGCCTGGCTTCATCAATCCACTGTTTCAGGGTCTGCAACTTGTTTTCATCCATGTCCATCCCTTCCTTTCTATCATTCCAACTCCGGACCTCCGGGGCATGAGCATCTGTCCCCGGCGTTCCCTTCTTCCTTCCGTTTTCAGACAATCAGGGTCCTTCCGCTGCGCACGGGGGCTTCCAGATGGCTTTCCGCCATGCTCCTCAGCGATGCAAACATCTCCCTGCTGCAGGAAATGTCCTCCCTCAGCGCCGCCACCCCCCGTCCCATGGCCGCATGGAGGAAGCCGATGTCCGAGGGCTGCAGCTCCGGGGCGTTTTCCCTGCAGCCCCGGCACAGCACCCCTCCCCTTTCCGGCCCGTACCAGCCCGTCCCGTCGTCCAGGGGCCTCCCGCAGACCGCGCAGTGGGCGACCATGGGCCGAAATCCCATGAGGGACATGAATCCCAGCAGAAACAGGGCCGTGACATTCCTCGAGGGGACATCGTCATAGGCCAGATACGCCAGGCACTGGGACAGAAGAACAAACAGCCGCCGATTCTCCTCCTCCGGCTGAACCGCCAGCGCGCACAGCTCCACCAGATACGCCCCGTGGCTGAGCCGCTCCACATCCTGACGCAGCGGATAGTAGGCCTCCCGCACATCGCAGGAAACCACGGTGGCATGATCCTCCCTGCGGTAAAGCACATATTCGCCGCTGCAGAAGACCTCGCTGGCCGCCATCAGGGGGCTTTTCTGTTTTCTGCAGCCACGGCACATGGCGGAAATCAGGCCGTGATCAGGCGTAAACAGCGTCAGCATCCGGTCATTGTCCCCGGTATCCGCCCTTCGCAGGACGATGGCCTGTGTAGTGATCTTCGGCATGGCATTGTCCCCCGGCCTTCTGTTGTCTGATCTTCTTCCACCGTCCGCATTTTACCATATTCGAAGTCTCTCTGGCCAAATGCCCCGGGGTTTTTGGACCATCTGGAAAACAGTTGCCTGTTCCCGCCCGTGAATCCTCATGGATTCATCTGATCCTGCTTCGGCTTTGCA
>OMRS01000107.1 GCA_900313545.1 uncultured Eubacteriales bacterium
AGACGGGCATCGCGCTGACCGCCCCGCTCGCCGCGGAGGAAGTTCTTCTCACCGCGGACAGGATTCCCGGCGGCTATACGGCGCCCGCGCCGGTTTCAGCCACCGTGCAGGCGGGCCTGATTTCCCCCGTGGAACTGGTGCTCAGCCCCTGGGGACATGTCCATTTCACGCTGCTCTACAGGGAGATGGATGCCCACGGGGAAATCGTCTATTCCCCGCTGCAGGAGACAGGCCTGCAGATTGATCCCCTCACGGAGGATCCGTCATCCTCTGAAAGCGTGAGGATCGGCAACCTCTCCGGCAATCTTTCGGCGGACCTGAAGGCGGGGCGCTACCGTGCCACCGCCATCCTCCCGGAGACACTGCAGGGGCAGATTCTCCCGGGAACGGTGGAATTTGACTGTGCGGACGGAACCGTTCAGGAAATCACCGTGGCGTGTACGCCCATGGATGGCGCCGTCCGCATCCAGGTATCCTCCGGATCGGATCTGTCGGATATCGACCTTCAGGCGCTCAGGTTCTCTCTGGTCAGCGACGAGGCGTCCATCCCGCTCTCCATGGGGGATCAGGGGATCTTCTTCGCCGCGCATGTCCCCTCGGGAGACTATACCCTCATGTGCTCCGGAAAAGTGGACGGCTTTACCCTGACCGACTATACGCCCCATCTCCGCGTGGAGGCGGGCAGCCTGACGGAGCAGACCATCTCCCTGGCCAAGGACGGCAGACTGACCGTCTCCAAGCTGGGGCTGACCTTTGACGAGCAGATGCACTCCTTCATCATCCCGCTCGCCGGCTGCTACGGCCTGTATGTCCGCAGCGCCTCGGACATGGTGCCCTATCCCTCCGGGGAAGAGCAGCTGAAGATCTGGTCCAACCGCAGCGACGAGGTGAGCGAGCTGTACCTGCCGGCCTCCCCGACAGGCATGCCCTATTACCTGCGGGAGCTGTCCTCTGAGGACGGCATGTTCATGATGGATGAGGAGTACCATGAGGTCCTCATCTATCCGGGACAGGAGCAGCGCGCGGAGATCACCGTCTCCAACAGCATGGGCTTTTTCCGGGTGGATGCCCTTGACTGCTTCACCCAGGCGCATGTCACCGGCGGAACCTACCGGCTCGAGGACGGGAAGGGAGAAACCGTGCTGGAGTTTGCCATGGGGGAAGAGGCCTATCAGAATGACCGGGCCATCCCCGTGGGCCGCTATACCGTAACCATGGACACGCCGCCGGAGGGATACGCCCTGAGCCGGTCCCCCTCGCAGGAGGTGGACATCGCGCCGTACCTGTCCCAGGGCGGTCAGGTGACCGGCGCCAGCTTCCTTCTTGAGCCCGTTCCCCAGACCGGCAGCTTTGCCAGCGCCTCCGAACTGTACGGCGACCACAGGGAGGGGCTGAACCTTGTCGTGCTGGACAGCGGCACCTTCTCCAGGGACTATGCCCTGGATGCGCCCATGGTCAGCATTGATCTGTCCGCTCCCGGCAAGCGGGTTTCCATCTCCAGCGTCACCCTCTCCGGCGCCGGGGACGATGCGGGCACCATCTACGGCGCCCGGGTGGAATACCGCATCCGCAACGGCGGCTGGCAGCCCGACCGCGTCCAGGAAATCCCGGATGCCACGCTGCCTGTCACCCTGACCTTCCCCGATGTCCGCGATGACATCTCGGGCATCCGCATCTATTACCATGACGCCGCGAGCCACAGGGAATCCACCCTTCCGGGCTTCAATCCCGGCCTGATCTCCCTGAGCGCCCGGACGGAGGAGGGGCAGACCGACGTTACCGCCACGGCCCTTCTTGCATCCCGGTATGTCTATCTGGACAAATCCGGCGGCGAGGAGCAGATCCTGCAGCTGGAGCGCTCCCTCTCCGAAACCGGCGTGATGGCGGGAACCGGGGCCTTTGACCAGATCCCCTCCGGCAGCGACGGCCGCGTGACCGGCTGCCTGTTTTACGATGAAAACAGCGACGGCATCCTGCAGGATGCCGAGTCCCGCAGATGCAGCGGCCTGGAGGTGCAGCTGCTCACCGAGGAGGGGGACCTGGTGGCCACCAGCCGGACCGACACCCGGGGCATCTACCTGTTTGATGACGTCCCGGACGGCCGCTATGTCGTCAACTTCTCCGCGGATGATTCCCTGATCTTCACCGGAAACCGGGTGTATTCGCCCTTCATCACCTCCTGCGTGCAGAATCCCCGCAGCGGGCAGAGCCCCGTCTTCCAGGTGAACATCGACCAGAACAGCCATGTGTTCAATGCCGGATGCCTGCCCGCCGCCTCCGTCTCGGGCAGCCTCCTCCAGAAGGACCAGGAGGCCCGGCCGGTGCCGGGAATGTACCTGGAGCTCTGGGGCAAGGGAGAACCCATCTACAGCGTCTCCGGTGAAAACGGGGAATACGCCTTCCCGAGACTGCCCGCCGGAACGTATCTCCTCCGGGGCACCGCGCCGGAGGGACTCTACTTCATCGACTCCGGAACGGACACCCTGGAAAAGGAGGTCAGCGTCTCCGTCGGCGAACATGCCGCAGTCCCCCCGATTTCCCTTTGCACCTTCAGTACCGTGCGCGGCCGGGTGATTCGTGACCGTCTGACCACCGGGGCCACCTCCGCCTCCGAGGATGTGGGGCTGCCCTCGGTCCGCGTCAGCCTCTACGGAGCGGAAGGCGATGAGGAGTCCCTGCTGCAGACCGTGACAACCGACGATGAGGGCCGTTATGCCTTTGAGCGGCTGGTTGCCGGAAACTACCGGGTGGAATTCGATCCCGGGGAAGGCTGGGGCTTCATCCGCCATTCCTCCGGGGATGACCTGTCCCATGTCTCCTCCGGCAGGGGCTATACGGACATCCTGTCCCTCAGGCCGGGCGAGATCCTTGACAACGTGGGTGCGGAGATCACCCTGCCTTCCGATGTGACGGTGCGGGTTTTCAACGATGAAAATTCCAACGGCGTCTTTGACCACAATGAGGCTCCCGTCCCGGGCATCCTCATTTCCCTCATCCGCCAGGAGCAGGGGAAAGACGCGGAGACCCTGTCCTATTTCACGGACATGGACGGGCTGGTCACCTTCCGGGATGTCAGCCCGGGCAGCTACGTGCTGTCTTACCAGACCACCGGAACCTGGCGGACCACCCGCAGCTCGGACCGTCTGGACGTGAGCGACCGCATCTCCATCATGCCCCAGAGCATGCAGGATACGGGACGCAGCGGAGCCTTCACGGTGGAAAGCGGAAACCGGAACCTGGTCTTCCATGTCGGCCTCGTGGAGACCAGCAGCCTCGGCGGACGGGTCTACTACGATGACAACGCCAACGCCGAAGCCGGCAGCAGCGAAGCCCCCTATGAGGGTGCCGCCGTCACGCTGCTGGATCTGGACGGACAGACCGTCGCACAGACCGTGTCGGATGCCGAAGGGCAGTACCTGTTTGAAGGCCTCCAGCCCGGAAGATATCAGGTGCGCTTTGAGGTGGCGCAGGGCATGGGCTTCTCGTCCACGGAACGTTCCGTCAACCGCGGCTGCGTTCAGGGGGCAGACAGCCCGGTGAGCACCACCCGGATTCTCTCCGTGTACAGGGGGACTCCGGTCACCGGCGCAGATGCGGGCGTCATCCGTTACTCCGACGTGCACGGACGTCTCTATGTCGACGCCCTCAACCAGGGCTCCATGGCCGATGACGCGGCCCCCGTTGAAGGGGCAAGCGTCCACCTCTTCACCCAGGGCGGCCGGCGGATGCTGGAGAGCACCGTCACGGACGCGCAGGGCGGATTCACCTTCAGCCGCGTCTCTCCCGGAACCTACTGCCTGCGCATCGACGCGCCGGAGGGACAGGTCTTTGCCGACGGCCAGGACACCAGCAGCGTCGCCCTTCGGGAATTCCGCAACAACTGGGGATTTTCCGACAACTTTGAGCTCAGCGGAGGGCGTCCTCTGGAGGGCGTTGCCTACGGCCTGCTCCGCCAGGGCAGCCTCTCCGGACGAATCTGGGAGGACCTCAACTACGACGGCATCATGGATGCCGGGGAAACCGGCCTGCGCGGCTGCCTGGTGGAACTGCTGTCCGCGTCCGGCGAGGTGACCGCCAGCACCACCACGCACCCTGAAGGGACCTATGAATTTGATCATCTCATGCCCGGAGTGTATTCCCTGCGCTGCACGCTGCCTGAGGGATATGTGTATACCCGGGAAGGGAAGGCGTCCATCGCCCTTCGCTCGAATGAGCC
>OMRS01000003.1 GCA_900313545.1 uncultured Eubacteriales bacterium
CACAGACGAAACACGCCCGGTCTTCACAGGATGCTACATGGAGGTCGACAACGATACGATCACCATGGCAGCCACCAATACGCACCGCCTCTCTGTGAAAAGCATCACCCTGGATCTTCCCATAGGAGCCATCAAGATCATCATTCCGGCCAAATCCCTGAACGAACTCCTTCATATCATGAACCCGGACAATCCGACTACCGTTCATATCACATGCTCCCACAACAGAATCAGCTTCTCTTTTGACAATATCTACATGACCTCTCGTCTGATAGAAGGAGCATTTCCGGACTACAAGAAGGTCATCCCGAACGATTTCTCCACAAAGGTCACGGTGGACACAGACCTCTTCAGTGCAGCAATCGATCGCGTCTCCCTTATATCACGATCCAATGAGTACAACATCATACGACTCAGCTTTACCCAAGGCCAGATTCATATATCATCCAACAATCCCGACATTGGCAAGGCAGAAGAGACCGTACCTGCCTCTGTGGAGGGACCTGACGTCAACATTGCCTTCAATGCGAAATACGTAACCGATGTATTTAAGAATATTCAAACGAATGAATGTGTTTTGTATCTGCAGCAAAGTCTCAGACCCATGTCTGTCCGCGAGAACAATAATGATACCTTCCTCTATGTGGTAACACCGGTAAGAACGGCACACTGAAGATGATTGTCCATTCTTTGTCCCTAAAAAATTACAGGAACTATGCTGCATTGGATCTCCAGCTTTCTCCCAATATCAATATTCTTCTGGGAGCCAATGCCCAAGGAAAGACAAACCTCATAGAAGCCATATACTATGCATCCTTTGGACACTCCCACCGCACAAGGACGGATGCAGAGCTTATCCTATGGGAAGAGAGGGAAGGAACCCTCAGGATCGATTTCGAGCGCATGGGAGTTCCCAATGTCCTTGAGTTCCTCTTTCACCGGGAAAAACGCCGCAATATCCTCTTCAACGGGCATCCCATCCGTCCACGAGAACTGATCGGCAACCTGAACACCGTCCTGTTCTCCCCTGAGGATCTTCTGCTGGTCAAGGGAGCACCGGCGGGGAGGCGCCGTTTCCTGGACGGGGAGATATCACAGGCCAGCCCGTCTTATTATCAGGAACTCCTGCGGTACAACAAGATTCTCGTGCAGCGCAATACCCTCCTCAAACGCATACGGGAACGCAAGGCAAAACCGGAGATGCTGGAGCCTTGGGATATCCAGCTGGCAGAAAGCGCAGAAAAAATCACCTCCAAGCGTCTGGAGGCCATCAATAAACTCAATATGCTGGCCAATCTCATGCACCGGCGCATTTCAGGAAACCGGGAGAATCTTTCGGTTTCTTATGAAATCCATGGACAAAAGTCCGGAGAAATGACAAATGACCTGAAAACATGGTATAATAAAAAGATGGAGGAATCGAGAGAGCAGGATGTTTTTCGTGGCTCCACGGGAATCGGGCCGCATCATGACGATGTGATTCTCGAGGTGAACGGCATCAACTTGCGTTCCTTTGGCTCCCAGGGACAGCAGCGCACCGGCATACTTGCCCTGAAACTCGCCGAGCTGGAATTCCTTCGCTCCGGGACAGGTGAGTATCCTGTACTTCTTTTGGATGATGTCATGAGCGAACTGGACGCCGCAAGAAGGAATCAGCTTCTGGACTTTATTCGGCGGGAACGCATCCAGACGCTCGTTGCCGCGACGGAGGAAGCCTATTTCCCACAGGAGTCTATCGGCACCTGTTACGATGTCAGAGAGGGAACTGTGTCAAAGCGATGATGAGGAAGGTGGTCTCATGGCAAAACGCACGCCGGGAATCGAGCAGGTGAATACCATCCTTCCCAAGAGCATCCATGCCCTTGGACCGAAGGTGGAAAAGCTGTATCGGCGCCATTTTGTCCTCTGGCACTGGTCCCATATCGTAGGTGAGACCATCGCTGCCCATGTGCATCCCATGGGAATCGAGCAGGGAAGGCTCTGGCTCTATTCCATGGACTCCAGCTGGCGCAACGAGATCCAGATGATGCAGACGGAAATCCTGCAGAAGGTCAACCGATATGCAGGGGAGTGTCTGGTTACTGAGATGCGTTTCGGAAGGAAATGGGAAAAGCCGGAATTGCAAGGAATAGTGCGGGATAAAGAATATAATGAAGAGACTTTAAAAAGAAATGTTATAAAAGAAAATCTCACGGATGACGAGATGGAATGCATGAAAAAGGAATGTTCCTCTGTGGAAGATGAGGAAATTGCAGGACATCTGTACCATTTGATGATTCGTCAGAAGAAGCTCATGAAGTGGAAGGAAAGCCAGTCCTGGCATCCGTGCCTTGATTGTGGGACTCTCTGCCCAAGGGAGGAAGAGAGATGCAATGTCTGTGACCGGCGCCATAGAAGCGAGGTGCGGGCGAAAGTGCGCCATATCCTTCAGGAGATTCCATGGATGCGCTATGGGGAGATCCGGAAACAGGTACAGGAGAGCACGCCTTACATGGTCAACAGCCTGAGGGCTTCCATGGTGCAGGAGATGGCAAAGACGGTGAACTTCGGGGATTTTGAGAGCATGGCGGCAAAGCGGCTGGTGATGCTTCATTGTTGCCTGCCTCCTGAACAGCTTACGGAGGAGGTCATGCGAAGGACGCTTTACTATCTAAGGAAGGATCTTTCCAAACCCCGGGAGTTCAAGACTGTGAAGCGTTATGATTACATTCCGCGAGGAAGAAGGAAGGCGGGTGGAACAAGTGTTTCTCCATCTGGGAAATGATATTTCCATTCGTCTCAAGGACATCATTGCCATCCATGACTATGAGATTTTCAAGTCCGGCCCCAACAGGAAGTGCCTGGAAAAGGCGAAACAGGAAGGACGTCTTGTTCTTGCTGTGGGGAAAGGGCAGCAGGAGAAATCATTGGTTATTACAAGAGAATGCATCTATGTGTCTGTCATATCGCCGCTGGCCTTGAAACGGCGGTCAGCCATGATGATTGGGATAGAGAGCGATCAGGATTCAGGGATAGGAGCGTAATATTTTCATGGACATCTTGAATGAAAACGATAAGAACGATAAGAATGAGCAGGCCGTGGATGGCCGCGAGGTCATTGAGGAACTTCTCGAAAGGGAACCCGACACGACCGGCGTGGAGATCCATATGGACGGCGACGCTGCAGAGGTGACAGCCGTTGATGGAGACTATGGCGCAGAGCAGATCCAGATACTGGAAGGTCTGGAGGCCGTGCGCAAGCGTCCCGGCATGTATATCGGCAGCACATCGGAAAGGGGACTCCATCATCTCGTCTATGAGGTGGTGGACAACTCTATTGATGAGGCGTTGGCGGGATACTGCGACCATATCGACGTGACCATCTGTCAGGACAACAGCATCATCGTGCAGGACAATGGGCGAGGCATCCCCGTGGACATGCATGAAAGCGGCATGCCGGCGGTGGAGGTCGTGCTGACGGTACTTCATGCCGGCGGCAAGTTTGGCGGCGATGGCTACAAGGTTTCCGGCGGTCTCCATGGTGTGGGTGTTTCCGTGGTCAATGCACTTTCCACCTCCATGGAGGTGAAGGTGAAGCGCGACGGGAAAATCCATGATATCTCTTTTTCCCGCGGTGTTACCACCAGTCCCCTGACCATCCTTGGGGATACCGAGGAGACAGGGACCTGGGTGCATTTTCAGCCGGACCCGGAGATCTTCACCGTCACGACCTACAGCTACGACACACTGCGCCATCGCCTGAGGGAACTGGCCTTCCTGAACCGTGGCATTACTATTAACCTGAAGGATGCGCGTGAGGAGGGCAAGAAGGAGAGCTTCCATTTCGAGGGAGGCATCAGTTCCTTTGTGGAACACCTCAACCGCAAGAAGGAGAAATTGAACCCGGAGCCCATCTATTTCAATGGGGTCAAGGATGATACGGTGGTGGAGATTGCCCTCCAGTACAACGACAGCTATCAGGAGAATATCTACAGCTTTGTCAATAATATCAACACGGAGGAAGGCGGCACCCATCTTGCCGGATTCAAGCTGGCCCTTACGAGAGCGGCGAATGATTTTGCCCGCAAGCAGAATATTTTAAAGGCAAATGACAGCAATCTTTCCGGCGAGGACGTGCGTGAGGGGCTCACCTGCGTTATCAGTCTCAAGATCCGCGAGCCGCAGTTCGAGGGACAGACCAAGACGAAACTCGGGAATTCCGAGATTCGCGGCATTGTGGACTCCATTGTCACGGAAGGGCTTTCCGAGTACTTCGAGGAAAATCCTTCCATCACGAAGAAGATCATCGACAAGGCCATCATGGCGGCCAGGGCAAGAGAGGCGGCACGCAAGGCCAGGGAGCTTACCCGCCGCAAGAATGCCCTGGAGGTTTCCAGCCTGCCCGGAAAATTGGCGGACTGCAGCGTAAAGGATCCGGAACAGGCAGAGATCTACATTGTCGAGGGCGATTCCGCAGGCGGCAGC
>OMRS01000173.1 GCA_900313545.1 uncultured Eubacteriales bacterium
AGCTGATCGATGACATTGACAGCATGCGCCATGTGATGTTCCTGTTCTGCATGGACAGGGAAATGACGGACAATGACAGCCTCGGGGTGAAGAGCTACCAGGCGCTGTGGATGCGGATGCAGAACGAGGTGGTCAGCATGCGCTTCAACCGCTTTGCCGATATTGTGGATATGGACCGCTTCGGGGATGAAACCTATGATGAGGAACAGATGGTGGAAATGTCCCGAAGGCTGGCGGAGGTGCTGACCATGGACGGCCTGGAAGCCTGGCCGATCACCCCGGAGGTGGCCGAGACACTCAGGTCCCGCGCCGTGTTCGGAAAACTGGGTATCCCGTATCTGGTGAACCGCATGACTGTGGAAGGAGAGAGGGAGCATGGCTGATTACTACGCGATGCATGTGATCGAGGCACTGCGCTCCGGCGTTCCCTCCCGTGCGGTCGGCGCCTGCTTTACAGAAGCCCGGCCGGGCATGATGAAGCGGATTGAGGACCGGATGGAGGCCGTCCGTTCCGAGGGAAAGTCGGACGGGATGATCTTTACGGGACACTATGGCGAGGGAAAGACCCATCTGCTTAATACGGTGTTCAATCTGGCGACACAGAGCAATATGGCGGTTTCCTATGTGGCGCTGGGAAAAGAAACCCCCATGAACAACCTGCCGGTCCTGTATCAGAAGGTGATCTCCAACACCTACATGCCTGGGGCCGCGCAGCCGGGATTTCGGCAGAAGCTGGAGGAACTGACGCCGGGAAGCGGCACCACGGGCGATCTGCTGGCCTATTCCGCCAGGGAACTGGAAACGGACAAGCTGTATTATCTGCTTCGGGCCATGCTCGGGACGCAGGAGGAAGAGGAGCGGCTGCAGTTTCTCGGGGACCTGGAAGGGGACTTTGTTTCCAACGACCTGATCAAGCGCAGCTATCGCCGGGTGATGAACGGACAGGTGGCGAAGTTCAACCAGAGATTCGTGAAGACCAAGCACACGGGGGATTATTTCTCCTTCATGAGCCGGCTGTTCAGGGGAATCGGGCTGGACGGATGGGTGATCCTGTTTGACGAGGCGGAGCTCATTGGCCGGATGGGAAAGAAAACCCGGCTCAAGTGCTATCGGGAGATGCAGAATTTCCTGCAGCCCGGGGAGCGGATGAAGAGCGTGTTTTCCCTGTTTGCGCTCAGCTCCTCCTATGCGGAGGACGTGATCGACAAGAAGCATGAAGTGGAAAACGCCGAAGCGGAATACGCGGAGGATCCCGCCACGCTGAAGGCGGTCAAGGCGACCCTCAATGCCATGATCAACGCGCCGGAGCTGGCCAAGCTGACCCGGCAGGAGACGCTGCAGATTCTTTCCGGAATTCAGGAGTTTCACGCAAAGGCCTATGACTGGCATCCGCAGGTCAATCCGGAGACGATCTATGCGGAGACGGAGGCAGGCGGATATCTGCTCAGAACGAAGATCCGGGCCGCGATCGAGTACTTTGACCAGCTGTACCAGTACGGGGAAGCGGGAAAGACGAAGATTACGGAACTGGGACAGGAATCCTTTGAGGAGGACGAAACGCCGGAACTGTAGGACAGAAAGCCGCACATCCGGGACAGACCATTGTCAGGAGCCTGATACGAAAGTGGTATCAGGCTCCTTGAATATGGATGTGCAGAGGAAACACGGCCTGCAGGCCCTGCACGTGAGGGTCAGGGCGAATGACTCACACGGTATTCCCTCCTCCTGATACCCCGGAAACGGGGGAGCCGTGCTTCCTGGAGAAGAGCGGAAAAGAAACCTGCGCATGCGGAAAAACGCTCCGCATCAGGATCCGTCCATGTCCTGCCCGGGCGTCACGGAGCCGTGAATCCTCGAAAGAAGCCCGCGTTTTCCGGGAGATTCCGATCTTTTGTTGAAAAGTTGACAGCAAAGATGTATAGTGTAGGCATGTTTCATGAATGGGAACGGGGAATAACCACCAGAGGGGGATTCGACAATGGGAAAAAAACTGGTGATTTTGCTGCTGATGATGCTGCTTGCGGTCGGGAACACTGCATGGGCGGAAGATCTCGATGATGAGGATCTTATAGCGATTGTTGATGCGTTGGTGGAAGAGTCAAATTCCAGCAGCAGTACGGGAACCGCAAAAAAGAAAAACACCATCAAGGACGCGGATGCGTCCAAAGTGATTGCGGTGACGCCCTATTCGGGAATCATCAAGACGAATGGCGGCGAGCTGAATGTGCGCGCGCAGCCCAAGTCCCAGGGAAAGGTGCTGCTCAAGCTCCTCAGCGGAGACCCCGTCATCGTCACGGGCACGGTGGGGCAGTGGGTGCAGATTTCTGCCCAGAATATCACGGGATATGTGGCCAGCAAGTACGTGGTTCGCGGCGAGGTGACCCCGGATCCCTATTATGATTCAAACATTCAGCTTGCTCAGAACTATCTGGGAAATGCCCAGGCCTTCACTCCGCAGCAGGTGCAGCCCATGGTGCCCCAGCAGGGGATGAATCAGTCCATGGTACCCCAGCAGGGGATGAATCAGTCCATGGTACCCCAGCAGGGGATCTATCAGCAGGGG
>OMRS01000330.1 GCA_900313545.1 uncultured Eubacteriales bacterium
CCCCCGGAGGGCCCCGCTTCTCAGGAGACGCAGACCCTCTCCCGGGGCACGGCACAGAGGGAAACGGTGCCCCGCTCAGGAAGCTCCGCTTCTCAGGAGACAAAGACGCTCTTCCATGGCACCCCACCCCGGGAAACGGGGACCCGCTCAGAGAGCCCCGCTTCTCAGGAGACGGAGGCCCTCTCCCAGGACACGGCACCCCAGGTATCCTCCCAAGGCACGTCAGCTTCCCGGGAGACGCAGACGCCCTCCCAGAATCCTGCGCCCCGGGAAAGGGAGGCCCTCTGGAAGAGCCCCGCTTCCCCGGAACCGGGAAGCCTCTCCCGTGATCCGGCCCCCCGGGAGACGGAAGGCCCCGCTGATCAGGCGGACCCGCTCCCCCGCGGCCCTGAAGGGGCTTCCCTGCCCGTTTCAGAGCAAACCCCGCCGTCCTCCTTCCCGGAGGCGGAAAGGCCCGGCGCCGGGGCGCCCTCTCAGGAGGCGCCTGCCGGGGACGCCCCCGGGGAGGCAGCGCTTCCCGAAATTCCCCTGTCCCTCTTCCAGAGGCCGGAGGCGCCCCCCGAAACCGCCTCCCCGTCCTTCCGGGAGACCGGGGCCGCCCCTCAGGTCACCCCCGCGTCCTTCCGGAACCTGCCGGCATCCCCCGCCGGGGGGGCCTGGAGCCCTTCGCCCTCTGCCCCGGCCGGCGAGACCCCGCTGGACCGGCTGTACCGCCAGCTCTACGAAGCCTGACCCAAAGGAGGCCCTCCATGAAAGTGCTGATGCTGGACCAGTGGCTGCCCGGGCAGCCCTACTCCCAAAGCCTCTGCCGGCAGCTCGCCCGGCATGCGGACCTGACGCTGTGCGCGCCCCGGGCCTACCATCCGGAGGGGGAGCCCTTCCGGGGGCTGTGCGTGCTGGAAAACCGCGTCAGGGAAAAAAAGCTCGCGGGGCTCCTGTCCTATGCCCGGGGCATCGCGCGGGTGTGCCGCGAGATCCTCTTTGGCGGCTACGACGTGCTCCATGTCCAGGCCTTCAAGAAGGCGTCCCTGGAAATTCCCCTGTTCATCTCCCTTTGCCGCCTGCGCCGCGTGCGCCTGGTGGCCACCGCCCACAACATCCTGCCCCATGAGTCCGGCGGGGAGAAGGAGGCCCGGCTGCTTCGCCGCTGGTACGGGGCCTGTGACGCGCTCATCGTGCACAACCAGGCCAGCCGGCAGGTGCTGGAGGCCTTCGCCCCGGAGGCGGCCCCCCGCATCCACGTCCTTCCCCACGGGACCTTTGACACCTACGGCAGCGCCCCCGCCCCCGTCCCCCACGAGAGGACCGTGTTCCTGCTCTTTGGCAAGGTCCGGCGCTACAAGGGCATCGAGGACCTGCTGCGTGCCTGCGCGCTGCTGCCCGAAGAGGCCAGGGAGCGCATGGAGGTGGTCATCGCCGGCAGCCAGCGCAAAGGGGAGGACCCCACGGACTACGAAGCGAAGGTCCAGGAACTGGGCCTTGGCTCCTTTGTGCGCCTGGACCTTCGCTTCATCGCAGACGGCGAGGTGCCGGAGCTTCTGGGCCGCGCGGACTGCTGCCTGTTCCCCTACAGGGAGATCTACGGCAGCGGGGCGCTGCTGCTCGCATACGGCTTTGACAAGCCCGTCATCGCCAGCGCCCTGCCCACCTTCGTGGAGGAGACGGACAACGGGGCCACGGGCCTTCTCTATCCCCCCGGCTCCCCCGAGGGCCTGCGGGACGCCCTGCTGCGCTTTATGGCACTCTCTCCCCGGGAGAAGGCCCGCATGCAGGAGGCCATCCGGGCCCTTACGCGCACCAAGTACACCTGGGAGACCTCGGCCAGGGAGCTTTTTTCCATCTACGAATCCCTTTCCGCCCCCGCCTCCCCCTGATTTTCCCGAACCTGGAGGTCACATATGAACATCATCCTGCTTTCCGGCGGATCCGGGAAACGCCTCTGGCCCCTGTCCAATGACGTCAGGTCCAAGCAGTTCCTCCGCCTGTTCGAGGGCCCCGACGGGGCCCCGGAATCCATGATCCAGCGCGTGACCCGGCAGATCCTGCGCGTGGATCCCGACGCCCGCGTGACGGTGGCCACCAGCGAGTCCCAGGTGTCCTCCATCCGCAACCAGGTGGGAAAGAATCTCTCCGTGTGCGTGGAGCCCGCCCGGCGGGACACCTTCCCCGCCATCGCCCTGGCCTCCCTGTACCTGCGGGACGTCTCGGGTATCCGCCCGGAGGAGCCCGTGGTGGTGTGCCCGGTGGACCCCTACGTGGAGGACAGCTACTTTGAGGCCCTTAAAAAGCTCCACGACCTGGTCCTGCAGGACACGGCCCGGCTGACCCTCATGGGCATCGCCCCCACCGTGCCCAGCAAGAAGTACGGCTACATCCTGCCCGAAACCACGGAGCCGGTCAGCCCGGTCACGGCCTTTTTTGAAAAGCCCGACCGGGACACCGCGGCGTCCTACATCAGCCGGGGCGCCCTGTGGAACGCCGGCATCTTCGCCTTCCGCCTGGGGTACCTGCTGGAGATCGCGGAAAGGGAGCTTTCCTGCACCACCTATGCGGACCTCCTCTCCCGCTACACCGACCTTCCCCGCATCTCCTTTGACTACGCGGTGGTGGAGAAGGAACCCTCCATCCAGGTCATGCGCTATACGGGGGAATGGAAGGACGTGGGCAGCTGGAACATGATGGCCGAGGTCATGCCCCGGCCGGCCATGGGAGAGGTCCTGATCGACGAGACCTGCTCCAATGTCCACGTGGTCAACGAGATGGACATCCCCATCCTGGTGATGGGCGCCCATGACCTGGTGGTGGCGGCCAGCGGCGACGGCATCCTGGTCTCCGACAAGGAGCGCAGCGGCGCCATGAAGCCCTATGTGGAGCGCATCTGCAGGGAGGCCCGCTTCGCCGAAAAGTCCTGGGGGACCTACACGGTGCTGGGGGTCATGCCCCGGTGCATGACCATCCGCATCCACATGGCCGCGGGCAGCCGCATGACCACCCACGTCCACGCGCACCGGGACGAGGTGTACACCTTCACCCGGGGCACGGGACAGATGATCTTAAACGGAGAGCCCCGGCCCATTTCCCCCGGGGACGTGGTGCAGGTCCCCGCCGGGACCCGCCACACCCTGATCGCCGACACGGACCTGGACGCCATCGAGGTGCAGGTCGGGGACGAGATCGCCGCCGGCGACAAAACCGTGCTTGAACCGGAACCACCGACTCAAAAGGGAGGACAGCATTCATGAACATCAGCATCTTTGGCCTGGGATATGTGGGCTGCGTGGGCGCGGCCTGCTGCGCGAAACTCGGACACCACGTCATCGGCGTGGACGTGTCCAAAGCGAAGGTGGACCTGATCAACCAGGGCCGCCCCACCATCATCGAGGCGGACATCGCCGAGCTGGTCCGGGAGGGCCATGAGAAGGGGCTGCTCATGGCCACCCTGGATACCCACTACGCCGTGCACCACTCCGACGTTTCCTTCATCGTGGTGGGCACCCCCAGCAGCCGGGAGGGGCACCTGAACCTGTCCTACATCCACGCGGTGGCGCGGCAGATCGGGGAAGCCCTGCGGGACAAGGACACCTTCCACGTGGTCGCCATCCGCTCCACCGTGCTGCCGGGCACCAACCGGAAGGTGGGCGAGCTCATCGCCGAGGCTTCCGGAAAGGTCCGGGGCCGGGACTTTACCGTGGTCTCCAATCCCGAGTTCCTGCGGGAGGGCACCTCCGTGCAGGATTACCTGAACCCGCCCCTGACCCTCATCGGCACGGACAGCCCCCGGGCGGAGGAGATGATGCGGGAACTGTACCGGGAGATCCCCGGGGAGTTCATCTCCACGGACATCGAGGTCGCGGAGATCATGAAGTACGTCAACAACACCTTCCACGCCCTCAAGATCGTCTTCGGCAACGAGGTGGGCAACATCTGCAAGGCCCTGGGCATCGACAGCCACAAGGTCATGGAGATTTTCTGCAAGGACCGGCAGCTCAACATCTCCCCCTACTACTTCAAGCCCGGCTTCGCCTACGGCGGCTCCTGCCTGCCCAAGGACTCCAAGGCCCTGCGCACCCTGGCCCATGACCTGTACGTGGACACCCCGGTGATCGGGGCGATCAACGCCTCCAACGAGATCCAGAAGCAGATCGCCGTGGAGATC
>OMRS01000406.1 GCA_900313545.1 uncultured Eubacteriales bacterium
GCCGAGAAAATCTCCTTCTGAATACAAGTATCATGTGGAGAAGAATCCAGAGGCAATCCGGCGTTTTGTGAGCAAGAACCTGCCAAATGAGAAAAAACACAAATGATCGGATCGGTATAAAGAGGTACAGCTGAAGCAAAGTTTACGGTAGCTAAAGGCGCTCCCATCAACCTTCCCCAAACCGGTGATAGCAGCAATGTGTTTGTCCATGTGCTTGTAGGTCTGATCGCCTTTGCAGGGCTTGGCCTGGTAATCAAAGAAGAGATAATGAAAACAGCCTCTTTGAACTGTATCCCAATACAAAGGATGCGGCTCGGAGAGGCTTTTTTCATCAAAGCGAAGATTATATCCCTACCACCATCGTCCCCTTCTAACGAAGTTTCCTGATAACCTTCCAATGTGTATTCTTCTGAGGCAGCCTCCTGACCTGCAAAATACCAGGCGCAAAGCCTGGCAGGGAGGTCAGGACCATGACGATTTCAAAAAAGCATTGGAGCATGGGCAGGGACACATGGTATGGAGGACACGCTTGCCATCATGATGCGTGGGGAGGTTATCCATTTCGCCCGGGAAGAGGTGGGTTCAACAGATGCCGAAGCGCAAACTGCGCTTACAGCTGCGTATATGTATCTGGAGATTGAGAGAGAAAGGCGAAGGGTATTTTCTTTTTAAACTGACGCCCGTATCAGGGCAACGGCAACATCATTCACGTTGGTCCCGGTCGGGCCGGTCATAATCAGCCCGCCAACCGATTTGAGGGCGGGATAGGCGTCGTTTTCCTTCAGCACGTCAAACACGGAGATGCCAAGATCCGACAGGGCGTCTGCACTGTCCCCGTCCGAATACCCGCCGGCGGCATCTGTTGGCCCGTCGGTCCCGTCGCTTCCGAAGGAAAAAACGCAGGCGCCGGGAATGCCGGAAATCCCCGGGGCGGCGGCGAGCGCCAGTTCCTGGTTGCGTCCGCCCCTGCCGGAACCCGTCAGATGCACGACGGTTTCCCCGCCCGCAATCAACGCCATGCTCTTCCCGTCCTCCGCATGGCTGCGCACAACAGAAGCCAGAAAGGAGCCCGCCTCGCGCGCTTCGCAGGAAAGTCGGTCCGTCAGAACCAGGGGTTCGTACCCGAGACGGCCTGCCGCCCTGGCGGCGGCCGCGCAGAGTTCCCTCACGGAACCGGTGATGCGGGTTTCCACATTCGAAAGCGTCTTTGGCGTCTCTTCGCTGAGCAGCGCCTGTGCGGACGCGGACAGCCGGAGGTGGTATTTTTCGGCAATCCTCCAGGCCTGTGCGCAGGTGGTGCTGTCCGGATAGGCGGGGCCGCTGGCGATCATATCCAGGGGATCCCCCAGAATATCCGAAAGGACCACGGAGAAGACCCTCGCCGGGGCACAGTGCTCGGCAAAGCGACCGCCTTTGACAGCGGAAAGACGCTTGCGCACCGTGTTCATCTCCACGATGTCCGCACCGCTGGCAAGCAGCTGCCGGGTGATCTCCTGCAGTTCCTCCCCCGGAATGCGCGGAAGCTCAAACAGCGCGCTGCCGCCTCCGGAGAGAAGGAAGATCACGGTATCCTCCGCGGAAAGGCTGTCCGTCAGTTTCAGGGCCTCCCGCGTGGCGGAAAAGCTGTTTTCATCCGGGACGGGATGGCCCGCTTCCCGGCAGACGACTCCGGGGATGTCGCCCAGGACATGCGCATACTTGGTGATCACAATGCCCCCGTCGATCCGGGGCAGGACATCTCCCGCCGCCTTTGCCATCTGCCAGGCGGCCTTTCCGGCTGCGACCAGGAGCGTCTTCCCGCTGCCGGGAACAAACTCCGACAGGGCACGCCGGACCGCCTCATCGGGCAGCACGGCGGCGATGCTCTCCCGGATGATCGCATCGGCATCTTTTCGAAGCAGTGAATTCATCTGGATCCCCTCTTTATTTCTTCATCAGCTGACGTGCGATGGCCTCTGCAGTGGGCGGGCAGCCCTGGACACATTCCGCGGCACCGCGGCAGCACCTGCCGATCCCCAGACCGCCAAGACGCTGTCCCTGCCATCCCTGACCGATATAGATTTCCTCATCCTGTCCCGCGCGGGTCGTATACAGCGCCCGCGTGAGGGCTGCAAAGCAGGCGGAACAGGCCTGGTTCTCATGCACATGCTTTGAAAGGGATGCGGCGATCCCGTGGGGCCTTGCGCATGACGCAGCCTCTGTCGGCTCATTGAGCCGCACGATGTCCTCCTCGCTCCAGAGGGCGCTTCCCGCACCGTAATCCTCCGCCAGGGGGATATAGGGGACGTCATCCGGGGACAGCCCCATCAGCGCGCAGCAGTAGGCATCGACCTGGACCGCGTCGGTTCCCAGCATCATCCGGTTCGTCTCCACGGGATTGCCACCCTCTTCGAAATCCAGATCGCCGCAGATGCTGTCCACGACGATGAGGCGGGGACGCAGGGCGGCGCCAAGGGCCGCAATGGGTTTGTGAAGGCCCATCGTATGGAAACGGCGTTTTTCCCTGTCCGGCAGGCAGCCCTTCAGATTCTTGAGGGCACAGGTCATGCGGGTCTGGCAATGCCCTTTGAGGACGGGCAGGTCCACCAGAAGGCCCGCATCCAGCGCCCGGCGGCAGATGTCGATTTTCCCGGCGGGTGTCGAAACGGAACGGGTGGCGTCCTTTTTCAGATCAAAGAACGGCACCTCGTAGCGCCGGCACACCTCTTCACATCCGTTCGCACGCAGGGCGCGCATGGTTTCATCCCCCACCCAGCTGCTCTCAATGATGCTGATATCCCGGACCCCGTGCGCGCGGAAATACTCGATGCAGCCGCTGAGAACGCCCGGATGGGTGGTGCTTCCGATCTCCGGCGCGGCAGCCACCACAAGATTCGGCTTAAGGGCGACGCTGCCCCCTTTCGGGACCAGGCGGATGGCTTCTGAACGCTCCAGGAGGCACATCGTCATTTCATGGGCATTCCGCCCGTAAATCTCATAAATCGCAGTCATAAACCTGATTCTCCTCCGTTGTGTGAACTGTTTTCACGGTTCATATGCGGATAATTCCAAAACGCCGGTCATGAAGTGTGAATAATGAGTCCTTTTCCCGCGGGGTTCCCCCTGTCATAGCGCTGTTTCCCAGGGCTCTGGTCTCCGGAGCCCCGGGGACGAGAGCCCCTTGTTCCTGACGGCTTCAGGAAAGAGAAGCTTCCGTGACTCCGGATGGATCCTTCGGCCCTGCGGCCCCGCAGACGGGAGGAGCTTGTCTCAGGTGCAGGATTTCCGGGCGGCATCGGATGTACCGGAGTGCCTGACTGCCCGGAAACGGGGCAGCGTTTTTTTCCGTAAAAACGGAGAACCGTGCCGTCAAAGCCGCTGTCAGGAGGGCAGGGCGCTGACCCGTCAGGAGGTGTGATTTTCCGGAAACGATTCCCTCAGCGAAATCCTTCCGTGAAATATTGCGCTGCCGTCTGATCTGGAGGTCCGTGCATGAATGCTGTGTGCAAGACAATATGAGGTCAGATTTGTTGGGATCATGAATTCTGCTGTAAGGATTTCCCGCATTGCAGGTATGGGAATGCGGTCGTTTACAGCAGGTTCTCCTTCCTGACGGTATCATCAGTGATATGATATTTACAGCTGCCCTCCTTGTTTTCATGACATGGTACCGGGGTATTAATGCAAGAGCCTCTTGAACAATTGTTTCAGAAGGGAACAAGTCAAAATAAAGTAGGAAAAGGATTTTTCCTACTTTGAGTCGAAACTGCCGTTAAGCAGCGCACGTAAATAGTCTTGACGCTGATGCAGAATTCGAACGATCAAAACATTTTCTTCGTTTTCCAGGTAGAATATGCAGTAGTTTTCACATGGAAGATAACGATACTCTGTATGTACCGAGATCAAGGCATCAAGAGGTCTTCCTCTGCGAGGAAACAATCGCAGATCTTCTACAGCTGATCGAAGTTCATGGATAATTCTGTTTGCTGCTTGAGGGTTTTCTAATTCCGCAGAGATGTATCGGTGAATATTGATCAAGTCTTTTCGCGCTTCTCTGGAAACAGTTACATGGATCATTTTATCCCTCCAACCCGGCGAAAGCTTCGTCGATAGAGAGGGCTTCTTCTGAGCGAATGGATTCTAAACCTTTGGATAGTTCTGCCAACAACTTAATAGTGGCTTGCGTTTTTTCATAAGATTCTAGATTCTGAACAACATATTTTCCACGCCCGTTTTTTGTGAGGTAAACAACGGACCCATCATCACAATGTCCAAGAACTTCAGAATAA
>OMRS01000129.1 GCA_900313545.1 uncultured Eubacteriales bacterium
GCCGATCGCAATCACTAGCCTGTGTTTTCCCTCCTCCCGGTAATGGGGAATCAGGAACGTGAGCATTTCCTTCCATTTCCGCATGAACTCAACCGTCACCGGGTGATCCATGACAAACGCCCTCACATCCTCGTCCCTGCCTGAGTGCTGCCGGAGTTCTTCGATATAGAACGGATTGGGCAGGAAACGGACGTCCAGAACCAGGTCCGCCTGACGGGGCAGCCCGCGTTTGAATCCGAAGCTCATTACATCCACCCGGAAAGGCGTTTCCTGCTGACCGCTGCCCAGCGCGTCGATCAGTGCCTTCTTGATGGACTGGGAGTTCATTCCCGTCGTATCGATGATATAGTTTGCGACTTCCCGCAGAGGCTGCAGGCGGTTCTTTTCCTCCGCGATCGCATCCGTCAGATTCATTCCCTCCTGGCACAGCGGATGCTCCCGTCTGGTCTCCTTATAGCGGTTCAGCAGGGTCTCATCGCTGGCCTCCATGAAGATGACCTCCACCGTATGGCCGAGCCTGTCAAGCTCCCGGAGCATATTGGATACCGTCTGTGCGTCAAAGAATTCTCCGCTTCGCACGTCGATGCCAATGGCAACACCGGCATGATGAGCGGTCGTCGAATCGAACGCGTCGATGAGCCTCGGAATCAGCATGGGCGGAATATTGTCCATGCAGAAATTCCCCTTGTCTTCCAGATAGCGTACACAGGCGGTTTTCCCAGCACCACTCTGGCCGGTGACAATCATGTACTTCATTTCTTCTTCCTCTCCCCTTCGGAACTATGGATTCTCGTCCATCGTTTCCCACAGTCCGTTACGGACCATATACTGCCTTGACCTGATCAGGGCGCCGGATTCCTTGACCTCCGCGACCACCGTCGCATCAAGCTCCCTTGCAAGATCAAGGTAGCGCCTGACATCCAGCTGTCCTTCTCCAAACCCCAGATGATTCGCTTTTGCGTCGCAGTCATGAACATGGAAGTGACAGATCCGGTCCATGTACTCCAGGAGGAAGCGTTCGTCCGCTCCCCCGCTGCGGAAGCTGTGACCGATATCAAAGGTCAGGCCAAACTTCCCCGATTCCAGCAGCAGCCGGATTGCCTCCCTGTGAAAAGGCTGAAAACCGGACGTGTTCTCAATGCAGAACACGGTGTCGCAGCCCACAAGCTCCTTCTCCACCAGGTCCCTGAACGCGCGCACATAGCCCAGGTACATCTCCTGACAATGGGCGTAGAGATAGGTTTTAGTCCCGTTGATGCTGGAATACGTTCCGGGCAGCAGGTGCATGTTGATGCGGGGAAGCTCCAGTTCGCGGGCGAGTCTCATGGCCCAGATCACATTCTGCAGACATCCCTGTCTCAACTCAGGGGAAAACTCAAAGGGGTTGACCTGGTCATGCAGGTGAACGGTGAAACCGACACCGTATTTCCGCTTTAGGACCCGGATCGTGTCGGCATCAACGCTGTCCGGCTGGAACCAGGGAAAGGTCATGTTCATTTCCACAAAATCAAATCCCTGTTCCGCACAGAAACGGGTCAGCACGTCGGTATCGGAATACTCCATGAGCGTCGGGATCCCATAGGTCATACGCCTCTTCCCCCTCTGATTACTGCCGGATGGCGAGGCGCCCGATGGCGATATTATCCCCGCTCTCCCTGTCAAACAGAAGGATGCCCGCGCCGGCGACGCTGAAGCGGATCGGCGTGTCTGTCTCGTAGTCGATCGCGCCGAAGACGACGGATGAAAGAATCGTTTGTCCCACCTTGATCTTCACGGTCGTTTCCATGCCTGCGGGCAGGGTGGAATACGCCAGGCCCTCAATGTCGCCTGCGGGCGAAATCGCCAGGAACTCCGGCCGGATGCCGACAGAGACGTTTTCGGAGTTCATCTCAAAATCGTTTTCAGCCTGGAACACGGCCTTCCGTCCGAGGAAATCGATTTCCGCGGTACCCGTGCCGCTCTTTGCCGCTTTTGCCTCCACAATGTTCATGGTGGGGTTGCCCACGAAATCGGCCACGAACATGTTGGCGGGATGGTTGTAGACTTCCAGAGGCGGCGCGTACTGCTGAAGCCTGCCCTCGGTCATCATGCAGATCCGTGAGGAAAGCGTCATCGCCTCCAGCTGGTCATGGGTCACATAGACGAAGGTGGAACCCGTATCCTTGTGCAGCCGCTTGAGTTCCGTCCGCATTTCCCCGCGCAGTTTGGCATCCAGGTTGGACAGCGGTTCATCCATAAACAGCATCCGGGGCTTGGGGGCCAGTGTCCTCGCGATGGCGACGCGCTGCTGCTGTCCGCCGGACAGCTCCGCCGGATAACGCTCGGCAAACTGCTCGATCCGCATGGTCCTGAGCATTTCCGCCACCCGGTCCTTGATCTCGTTTTTCTCCCATTTCAGGGTTTCAAGCCCGAAGGCAATATTCTGGTAGACCGTCATGTGCGGCCACAGGGCATAGTTCTGGAACAGGAAGCCCACTTCCCGTTTTGCGGGAGGAACATTGATGTTCTGTTCACTGCTGAATACGATCGTGTCGTCAAAGCGGATTTCACCCCTGGTCGGCGTCTCCAGTCCGGCAATCATGCGCAGCGTCGTCGTCTTCCCGCAGCCGGACGGACCGAGGAGCGTGACAAACGAACCGTCCTCGATCTCCAGGGTCATGTCGTTGACACCGATGAACTTCCCCCACTGTTTGGTCACGTTTGTTAACAGGATTCTTGGCATGGTCAGTTTCCTCCTACACCCTTGTCAATGGACGCGCCGGTCAGTTTGTTTACAATAAAATTGACAAGGAGAACAATGATGACGATCAGCAGGTTGATGCCGTTGGACATCTGGGTAACCGCCTTCTCGTCAAAGTATGAAAGCAGCGTGGTAATCAGCGTACCGCTGGAAGCGAGCAGAACAAACAGGGACAATTCACGCATGCAGGAAATGAACGGCAGCAGGTAGCCGCTGATAAACGTGGACTTCTGGATCGGGAAAAGGATCCTGAGCATGCGTTTGGGCCAGGAAGCGCCGACAATGACCGCAGCCTCCTCGATCTCCCCCGACAGCTGCATCATGGAATTGGTGCCGCTGCGCGAGGCGAAGGGCAGGTACTTGATTGCACCGACAATCACCAACAGAAGCATCGTCCCCCGCAGAAAGATCAGGCGGGTGGACACCGCCAGGAAGATGGCGCCGAAAGCCATGGAAGGCACCAGGTACGGGAAGAACGCCAGGGAGGAAACCAGACTCGCCAGCTTTGTGCCGCGCTTTCTTGCCACCGCGTAGCCGATCAGGATGCC
>OMRS01000112.1 GCA_900313545.1 uncultured Eubacteriales bacterium
CGGAGCCTCAGTCGGAGCTTCCGTCGGGGCTTCCGTCGGAGCCTCAGTCGGAGCTTCCGTCGGGGCTTCCGTCGGAGCCTCAGTCGGGGCTTCCGTCGGAGCCTCAGTCGGAGCTTCCGTCGGGGCCTGGGTCGGGGCATTTGCGGCGTTTTCCATTTCTTTATGGCCACATCCCCAGAGTACCACCAGCAGCGCAATCAACATGGCACCCAGCAGTATGGCCAATGTGCTTCTTTTCATAACTGTCTTCTCCTCCGATGATCAGTTTTTTGCCGTGCGAATTATACGCTCTGTGTTTGGAAAAGGCAATAATTCTTCCGGCATTGCAAAATGTTTCATTCCATCTCCACAATTCCGCCACATTCTCACCTGGACTCTCAGAAAACCGGACAGGGATCCAGTCCTTTATTGCTCAGCGGGTCCTCCATGCGGCGCTTCGCCGCAAAGCGCTCAATCAGTCTGGCCATCTGCCTGACCGCGGGAGCCAGCGTATCAGGGTTGAGGGCCGTGATCCCGAATTCCCGGTACTCCAGAGGCTCAAGCGGATATACCTCCAGTCCTCCCCGGTACTTTTCCAGAAGCAGCGCCGGCATGATGCAGATCCCGAATCCGCTTTCCACCATGGCCATGGCCGACAGATCATCCGTCACCCTGCACGAGGCCCTGACCCCCACATGGTGCCGGTTCAGATAAGCCTGGACATCCGCGCCCACCGCATCCCCCTGCACAATGAAGTTCTCTCCCTTGATCTCGTCAAGAGTAATAAAGGAAGCGTTTTCCGTTTTGAACCCTCTGGGCACGACGCACAGCATCCGGTCCCTGTAAAGCGGAAAAACCTGCAGATCCGCCGTGGACTGCGTGGAAAGGAAGCCGATATCCACCACCCCGGTCTTGATCCACCGGCTCACATCGTCATAGGTTCCCTGGTGGATCTCGATCTCCACCCCCGGAAAATGCTGACGGTATTCCCGGACAATCTCCGGCATCCAGGTCATGCAGACGCTGTTGAAGCAGCCCAAGCGAACCCGTCCTCTCTGGACACCCCGGAATTCATCGACCACCTGCTCCACCGATTCCTCCGCTGAGAGCACCTGCCGGATCACCGGATACAGGGTTTCCCCGTTATGGGTCAGGGCGACTCCTGTCCTCCCCCGGACAAAAAGGGGAAAACCGCAGGATTTCTCCATGGAGCTGATGGCGTGGCTGATGGCGCTGGGCGTCAGATGCAGGACCTGCGCTGCCCGTGCGTAGCTGCCCTCCTTGATCACCGTATGAAAAATCCGGTATTCGAGCAATGTCATTTTCTTACCTCGCACAAGCAAATCTTCTGTTTTCCATTATACTCCCGGGCACCAGCATCACGCTGTTCTTTTCTCCCGTTCTGCGCACTCTTCCCTGCATCTATCGTCAATATCTTAAAAAATCCAAACCGATTTCGCAAAATTCTGCCCTTTCCTCTGAAAGATTCCCGGCTTACAATATCCCCAGAAGGCGACAAGAAGAATCGCCAAATTTGTGAATGGAGGAAAAACTCATGAAGAAACTGTTGGCTCTGGCTCTTGCGATGGTCATGCTGCTGGGTGCAGCCTCTGCTCTCGCCGATTACAAGGTGGCTTTCTCCCAGATCGGACAGGAGTCTGACTGGCGTACCGCCAACACCGACAGCATCAAGGCCGCGATCGAAGGCCATGAGGGCTGGGAACTGATCTACGATGACGCACAGCAGAAGCAGGAGAACCAGATCAAGGCTCTGCGCAACTTCATCACCCAGGGCGTCGACGTCATCCTCTTCACCGGCGTGGTTTCCACCGGTTGGGAAGAAGTCCTCAAGGAAGTCAATGACGAGCAGATCCCGCTGATCCTCGTTGACCGTCTCCCGGACTGCATCGACCAGATCGATTATGTTGCCGCTTTCGGTGGTGACTTCGTCGAAGAAGGTCGCCGTCAGGTCGCATGGGCTGGCGAATATCTGAAGAAGGTCGGCCGTGGCGACGAAGAAGTTGCTGTCGTCATTATGGAAGGCACCACCGGTGCTTCTGCTCAGGTTGGCCGTACCGAAGGCAACCTGGCCGCTCTTGCGAACTATCCCAACATGAAGGTCGTCGGACAGCAGTCCGGTAACTTCACCCGTGCAGAAGGCCAGGCTCTGATGGAGAGCTGGCTCAAGTCCATCGACAAGATCGACGTCCTCATCGCTCAGAACGACGATATGGCCCTCGGCGCCATCGACGCCATCAAGGCTGCCGGCAAGGTGCCTGGCAAGGACATCATCATCGTGGGCTGCGACTCCGTGAAGGCTGCTTTTGATGCGATCGTTGCTGGCGAAATGAACGCCACCATCGAGTGCACTCCTCTCTATGGTCCCTTCGTCGTGGAAGCTGTTGAGAAGCTCCAGGCCGGCGAGAAGATGTCCAAGGAAATCATCCACCCCGAAGAGGGCGTGTATGACACCGACGGCGGCATCGATCTTGGCACCGTGACTTCCATCAAGGCTGCCGACGTGATCGACCAGCGGCAGTATTAATTAGATGGCCCTGAGCTATTCTGATTAGACAGTCTACCTGCAGGGCGGATGGGTGACCACCCGCCCTGCTTTTTCTTGCTTAAGGAGGGATCCCCTTGCCGGAAACAAATCTTCTTGAGATGCGGCAGATCGAAATCCAGTTTCCCGGAGTCAAGGCACTGGATAAGGTTGATTTCAGTCTGCGTGCTGGAGAAATCCATTCTCTGCTCGGTGAAAACGGCGCAGGAAAATCCACACTGATCAAATGCCTGACAGGTGTTCACCACAAGGATGCCGGGACCATTATTCTGGACGGTAAGGAGGTCCAGCCCCAAAGTCCTCAGAACGCCATTGAACTGGGCATCTCCACCGTATACCAGGAGGTCAACCTCTGCCCCAATCTGACCGTGGCAGAAAACATTTTCGTGGGCCGTCAGCCCATGAAGCATCATCAGATCGACTGGAAGACCATCAATTCCCGCGCCCGGGACCTGATGGCACGCTTCCGCCTGGATATCGACGTCACCCGTCCTCTTTCCTACTACTCCACCGCCATCCAGCAGATGGTCTCCATCGCCCGTGCAGTGGATATCAAAGCCAAGGTGCTGATTCTTGACGAACCTACCTCCTCCCTGGATGACAATGAGGTCAAGCTTCTATTTGAGGTCATGAACGACCTGAAAGCAGAGGGAATGGGCATCATCTTCATTACCCACTTCCTGGACCAGGTCTATGCTGTCAGCGACCGTCTCACCATTCTGCGCAATGGTCGTCTGGTCGGAACCTTCGGAATCAATGACATCAGCAAGGTCGAACTGGTCACCCAGATGGTGGGCAAGGACATGGACACCATCTTCAACCTGAAACGCGCAAACGTCTCCCCGGATGCCCCCTACATGCTGACCGCCACCAAAATCGGAGCCCCCGGACAGCTCGACGAAATCACCATCAATCTGAAGAAGGGCGAACTCATCGGCTTTGCCGGACTGCTGGGAAGCGGGCGCACCGAAACGGCCGAAATGCTCTTTGGTGCCAAGCATATCACCACCGGAGAAATCAGCATCGAAGGCAAGCCTGTGAACATCGCCAAGCCCTATGACGCCCTGATGCAGGGCATGGCTTTCTGTCCCGAGGACCGGAAGCTTGACGGCATCATCGGCGATCTTTCCATTCGTGAAAACATCGCCCTTGCCATTCAGGCAAGGCGCGGTTTCCTGCATCCCCTCTCCGCCAAGGAGCAGAATGACCTCGCTGACAAGTACATCAAGGCCCTGGGTATTGCCACTCCCGATGCTGAAAAGAAAATCGGAGAGCTATCCGGCGGCAACCAGCAAAAGGTCATTCTCGCCCGCTGGATGGCCACCGAGCCCAAGGTCCTCATTCTGGATGAACCCACTCGCGGTATCGACATCGGTGCCAAGGCTGAAATCCAGCGTCTGATGCTGGAGATGTGCGAGGACGGCGTGTCCGTCATCTTCATCAGCTCTGAACTTGATGAGATCATCCGCTGCTCCAACCGTGTCATCGTGATGAGAGACAAAGAAAAGGTCGCGGAACTTGACGGCAACACCTGCACCCAGTCTCAGATTCTGTCCATCATCGCTGAGGGTGCCGCATCGGCAGGAGGGATTGCACAATGAAAAAGAAATTTGATCTTTCTTCGCTGATGCGCTCCAAACTGACCTGGGCAGTTGTCGCAGAAGCGCTGATTCTTCTTGTATGCCTGCTGGTCCGCCCGGACTTCTTCAAGATTTCCTATCAGCCCTCCACCGGCATGCTTTACGGAAACCTGATTGACATCGTCAACCGTTCCAGCGAGATCACCATCATCGCCATGGGCATGACCATGGTCATTGCACTGGGCGGAACTGACCTGTCTGTGGGCGCCCTGGTGGCCGTTGCCGGCGCCATCGCCCTCAAGTTCATGCGCTGGGACGTAACCGTGTACAACACCCCCGGCGATTACTCGGTCTATCCTTTCTTCCTGGCCATTCTCGTTCCCCTTGTGGTCTGTATCCTCATGGGCCTGTTCAACGGTCTTCTCATCGCCAAGGGTGACATGCAGCCCATTATCGCCACCCTGATCCTGATGGTCTGCGGACGCGGCATTGCCCAGATCGTCACCAACGGCAAACAGTTCACCACCGGTTATTCCCCGTTTCGGGTCATCGGCCAGGGAAGCTTCCTCTTCCTGCCCATGCCCATCATCATCACCATCATCGTGATCCTCTGCGTTTCCCTGTTTGTTCGCAAAACGGCTTTCGGCACCTTCGTGGAAGCCGTGGGCATCAACCGCAGCGCTGCCCGCCTGTCCGGCATCAATGCCCAGATGGTCATCTTCATCGTCTTTGCCATCACGGGTTTCCTCTCCGGCATCTCCGGTCTGATCTATTCCAGCCGGATCATGTCCAATGACTCCAACAATGCGGGCCTGAACTACGAAATGGATGCCATTCTCGCCGTGGTTATCGGCGGCACCAGCATGACAGGCGGCAAGTTCAGCCTGGCCGGTACGGTGCTCGGTTCCATCATCATCCGCACCATCGTGACGCTGGTGTACTACTTCGGCATCGCATCCGAAGCCACCATGGCATTCAAGGCCATCATCATCGCTGTGGTGATCGTGCTGCAGTCCGAGCCTGTCCGTGAACACTTCGCCAAGCGGACCAGATCCCGCAGCCAGTTTGCAAGAGGAGGTGCCCTGAAATGAGTGGCAAGAATGAACTGTCCTCCCGGCAAAGTCTCTTCAGCCGTCTGACCAACCCGAAGTACGTCATGGTGTACGCCACCATCGGCATCTTCCTGGTGATTTATCTCTTTGGTGTCATTGCCTACGGCAATCAGGGCTTTACGACGCTGCGGACCTTCATGAACATGTTCATCGACAATGCCTATTACGGCATCTCCGCCGTGGGCATGACCATGGTCCTCATCACCGGCGGCATTGACCTGTCGGTCGGTGCCGTTGCCTCCCTGACCGGCATGTTTATCGCCTACGGCACCTCCGTACTGGGCGTTCATCCCCTGGTCTGCATCCTCTTCTCCCTCGTGGTGGGCATCGGTCTGGGCCTTCTGATGGGTTGGGTCATCCATTATCTCAACGTCCCGCCCTTCATCACCACCCTGACCGGCATGTTCCTTGCCAGAGGCGTCTGCTCCCTGATCAGCCGGGAATCCATCGAAATCAAACATCCTATGATGGATGCTCTGGCCGGCTGGAAGATTTACTTCATGACCCTCAAGGATGGCGAATGGGTTCGCATCCGTCCCAGCGCCTTTATCAATTTCAACGTGATTCTGTTTGTGGTCATGATTGTCATCGGCACCATCATCCTGCAGAAGACCCGCTTCGGCCGCAACATCTACGCCGTGGGCGGCAATGAGCAGAGCGCCAAGCTCATGGGCCTTCCCGTAGGCCGTACCAAGGTGCTCGTGTACGGCTTCAACGGACTGTGCTCCGTGCTTGCCGGCGTCGCCTATGCCCTCTATGTCAAGAGCGGATGGAACCTCTCCCTGCAGGGCGCGGAACTGGATGTCATCACCTGCGCCGTCATCGGCGGAACGCTTCTGACCGGCGGCGTGGGATACATGGTCGGCACCCTCTTCGGTGTGCTGCTCAAGTCCATCATTCCCGCACTCATCACCTTCAATGGCAATCTGCTGTCCTGGTGGGGCAAGATCGCAACGGGACTGCTGCTGCTGCTGTTCATCTGCATTCAGAAGGTGGTCATCGGTTCCACCTCCAAGAAGAGCAAGAAGAAGTAACCCGCAAAACATACAGGCGAGGCCGGAGGGTCATCCTTCCGTCCTCGCCTGTTTTATGTGTGCACGTAAAATCGTGCTCAGTTTGCAGTGTCGCTTCCGGGCATGACGCTCAGCGCTTCCCTGTCGGTTTCCCTCATGCCATCCCTTGGCTGCTTGCTGACTGACAGCATCGATGGTGTTCTCCATACCCTTGATCTCATTCCCGTCCCCCCCGTAAAACTGGCTGTCGTGACGGTACATCTCCATTCCCAGCAGATCCGCTTCCACTGCCGAGGCAAGCATGGCCGCACAGCTGGGTGTTGGCACCGTCGCAGATCATTCCGGAATTGATGGCCAGCATATTGACGATGGAATGAGGGATTTCTTCATTATTCGTGAGATGCCCGGCAATCCGTACAAACGCTTCATCTCTGCCCTGTCTGACCCTCAGCTGAATGTCGAATAAGCATTTGGATTCGGCTCTGTGAATCTCCACGCGGACACCGGCCAGCCAGCCATCGATTCTATCCTGATCCTCCGGCGTCGAACCCGATAGTATCTCCAGATTTTATCCGCCTGACCATAGCAGATTCATGCTGCCACCGCACATCGGAGTCCCCGCCTTCCTCCTGTATCAGGCACAAATACGCTTTTGACATTCTTGATGATGTTGCAAATCACCAGCACCACCTCATCCGGACATTTTCCCAGCGCTCTGCTGGCCAGCGCACCGGCACAGGCCGCTGCAACCGGTTCCGTGCATCCCATAACAGGAACCAGTTCCTCCGTTAGGATGTCCACATAGGCCTGCTCCACTTCCCCGGAGATCATCCTGCCCTCTTGTTGTCCCCTCGGAATACATCACAATTCGGTGATCTCTCCGTTTCACGGCTCGATTCCCAATGCATTATCCCGGCCTTTCCTTCGGATGAGAAGTTCCTTTCCGGGTTCTTCTGTCTGCCGCAGGTTTTTTCCATTGCCTCCAAGTCATAAACACTCTATAATATGCTGCTCGGGAAGGAATGCCGGTTTCTTCTTTTTTTATCTGTTCTGCAGAATCATGTCTGCGGGATTTGCCTCCGATCAGCATCCGGCCCTGTCATATGGCAGTACAGGTTGATCAGAACACTCCGGGACACCTGATCCGTTCCCGGCAAACCTTCAAGACAAGGAGAACTCGTATGCACTTTTCCGCCAAAACAATCGCTCGCAGTGCCATCATCGCTGCCATCTACACCGCCCTGACGTTGCTTTTTCTGCCTATCAGCTTCAAGGAAATCCAGATGCGGGTTTCTGAGCTGTGCACCCTGCTTCCCATTTTCTTTCCTGAAGCCATTCCCGGAGTCACCATCGGCTGTCTTCTCAGCAATATCCTCGGCGGGGCCATGCTCCCGGATATCATCTTTGGTACCCTTGCGACCCTGTTGGCCGCAATCTGTACCTATCGCCTGCGCAGCAACCGCCTTCTGGCCAGCACGATGCCCGTCATCTTCAACGGCCTCATCGTTGGTACTGTGGTTCATTACTGCTATTCCCCGAACGTCCCTCTTCCCCTTTGCATGCTCTTTGTTGCTATCGGGGAAGCCGTCGTCTGCATTCTGATGGGACAGATATTCATGCGTTTGGTTGACCATCTTCCCAAATCCGTGATGGAAAACTGATTTCACCCTGACAACGGTCCTGTTTTTCCTTCCGTGTACGGGAAGCATTTCTTTTCAAATTCTGATGTTTTTTCCCTTGACAGTGTTCCTGATTTGAACTATGTTCAGTCTGCAACATATTCACACAAATGGAGGTAGCTTATGCGTATCGCACTGATCAACGAAAACAGCCAAGCCGCAAAAAACCAGCTGATCGAAGCATCCCTTAAAAAAGTGGTGGAGCCTATGGGCCACACTGTAGATAATTATGGGATGTACGGCAACGCCGAGGAGCCTTCTCTTACCTACGTTCAGAATGGAATTCTCGCGGCAATCCTGCTCAACTCCGGCGCCGCCGACTATGTCATCACCGGCTGCGGCACCGGCGAGGGCGCCATGCTCGCACTCAACAGCTTCCCTGGAGTCATCTGCGGACACGTGGTGGATCCCTCTGATGCCTTCATGTTTGCCCAGATCAATGACGGCAACGCCATCTCCCTTCCTTTTGCCAAAGGATTTGGCTGGGGTGCCGAGCTCAATCTTGAGTATATCTTTGAAAAGCTCTTTGGATTCGGCAGCGGAAACGGCTACCCCGCCGACCGTGTGGTTCCCGAGCAGCGCAATAAGAAGATCCTGGATCAGGTCCGCCTGAACAATTTCAAGGATCTGGTATCCTGCCTCAAGACGCTTGACAAGGATCTGGTCAAGGGCGCCATTGCCGGTCCCCGTTTCCAGGATCTCTTCTTTGCAAATGCCAAGAACGAAACCATCCGGTCCTTCGTTGAATCCCTTCTCCGCTGATCTCTGCATGCAGGTTTAACAACCTGCATGCTTTTTTTGGCGGAATCAGCTCCGTTCCATCCTCCTTGTACTGCAATCACCGGAGATTGTCTGCGCATATATCCTCGCCTATTTGAAATACCTTTCATACATCGTATCCGGGGATATCCACGTTTCCATGTACCTCGGTTCATAACAGGGCGAGAGAAGAAACGAATCCCATCCCTGTTTCTCAATTTCTCTTTTCTGATATCGCTTCAGCATGCATACCTCATGCTGAAGAGCAGCATTATACAATAAAGCATCATTTGTCATTCTGAAAATATCACCGGTTGCACCCGTGACATTTCCCTGTTCATCGACAACAAACTCGTACTGACATTCACTCACCTGCTGTTCCTGTATCATTCCATTGTTCAGCCAGTAATAGTATGTCGCATACCAGCGGTCCTTCCCGCTGTAACAGAACAATCCCGGATATTCTCTGTTTGGAATGGCCCAAAGCTCACTGTCCATGAATCCTGCATTCCCGCAGAATTTGACCAGTCCATCGACAAATGTGAAAACATGAAAGCAGTTTCCCGCCATGGACCCATTCCCGCCAATCAACAGCTCTGGAATGCCGTTTTGGTCCATATCAAACATGCTGAACAGTACCGGCTGCAGGCCATACTCGTCCTCATCAAAAATATGGTCATTGGGGCCTTGCCCTCTCCACATTTTGTATTTTTCACCAAGCACGAAATCACAATAGGCATCTGACCATGAACCGTATTTC
>OMRS01000205.1 GCA_900313545.1 uncultured Eubacteriales bacterium
CCGCCGCCGCACCGCTCCCGCGCGACGCAAAATGCCCCCTTCCCTCAAAAGAGAAGGGGGCATTTGGGCAGGGCTGCCGCATCCGGCACCCGTTTTTTCTCCGGAACCGTCCGGATGAGCGCCTCCCGCCCGGGTGCTCCTGTCCGTTTGGGGATTTGTCATTTCTTTTTCCCGAAAACCGCCACCAAAGTGACAAAGACGATCAGAATGACGACGACCAGCAGCATGGCTTCATTCTCCTTTCCTTGGTTTGTGCAGATGCACGGCATGTTCAGCGGATCGGGCTGTCATTCCAGTGGACCTTCAGCTCCATCCCCGTTTCCTTTCCCGTCTCCACGATATACCGCTCCAGCAGCACCTTGGCATTTTCCTTTGACCTCATGAGCAGGTTCCGGTTGTTTTCCGCCTCCTGGCGCATGGCGCTCTGCGCCGAGGCAAACGCCTCCGCCTTCTCCCTTCCCGTGATCTGGGTGAACCACCCCTTCTCCGAGAGCGGCTCCGTCAGGGAGTTTTCATCCGCATTCACGCCAAGCACCCGGGCATCCGGCACATACACCTCCACGACGCCGCTGCGGTCCGGGCCGAGGATCTGGATCTTGTCCGCGTCCACCCCGGTTTCAACGATGCCGTTGTATTCGATCCAGAACTGCTTGTAGCCGACTTTGGTCACATTGCCGAAGGGCCAGAAGAAGATGTCGTTCATGAACTTCTCGCTCCCGTCCGGCTTCTTTTCAAACATCGCCACATTGTGATAAAAGCTTTTGAGGGTCGCCAGCTCGCAGATCGTGTTGACGGAAGATACCTCGGAGAGGTTCATGGTCACGTTTTTCCCGTCGCCCTGCGGAAACAGCAGGATCCCCGCGGCCGCCGCCACGCAGAGGATGCCGCCGGCGATGCAGGGAAGGATATGCTTTTTCTCCATCTGTGCTCCCCCTTTCATGCGCCCTGCTCCTGAGTCTGCGCCGGTGCCTGTGTCTGTGCCGGTGCCTGTGTCTGCGCCGGTGCCTGTGCCGGCTCCAGGCCGCTCCAGACGATCCTGTAGCCCCTGGCCTTGAGTACCGGGAACATGAGCCCCTCGATGGTGGACCTCAGGTTCTCCCTGGCCGTCTCCATCAGTTCCTTTGAGTTCCTGGCCTCCCGCTCCGCGTCCTCCTTGCTCGCCTTCATCATCCTGTCGATGTCGACGTTGGCGTCCGAGGGCAGCACGCCCATGAATTCCTCATCCGCGATGGTCACCTTGAGGTCAATTTCGGGAAGGGTGGCCGTGACGGTGCGGCTCTCCTCATCCACGTCCAGCAGGACCTTCCTGAGGTCGATGCCCGCCTTGACGATGGCGCTGTAGCAGACCCGGCAGTCGATGCTGCTCCTGCTTTCGTTCTTATAGATGTCGGCGATTCCCCTGTACCTGAATTCCGCGGTGGACAGCTCCGCGACATCCAGGGATTCCGTCAGGATGGCCGATATATTGAGATTCGTGCTGCCCTTCCGGCCCGCCAGTCCAAAGCGGACCACGCAGGCCGCCGCAAGGGCGATGATCCCTGTCAGCAGGATCAGCCTGGAAATGGTTTTTCCCATACTTCCTCCATCTGCATGTTTTCCGGAGCCGGGACGCTCCGGTTTTCATCTTGTTCCCGGGGCCGCGCCTCCGCGGCGCCCCGGCGCCGTATCCCATCCGTTCCGGCCGCCGTCTTTCCCCTCCCTCCGCCTGGGGGAAGCCCGCCGCCGGCAAAGGGATGTTCATCTTCAGATCCCTGCCGGGGCATCGGGGAGGCGGCAGATCCGCAGCGTCCCGCTCCTGAAGCGGGCATTTTCCGACGGCCTCAGTATACACGATTTCTTCAGCTTCTGAAACAACAAAGGAGGCCCCATTTCCCGCTTTCTGCGGCCGCTCCGGTTTCGGGCCTGATTTTCCCCTGTTTCGCCGGCAAAAGGCTGCCTCCCCTCCGGCCGGGGCCATTTCTCGGAAAACGCTCACATCCCGGCAGGATATCCCCCGGATGCAAAAGAGAAGGACAAGCCGGTCACCGCCCCGGCAGGGGTTCCTGCCTCGTCCGGCTCCCCTGCCCGTGCCGCATTCCTCAGGGCGCCCGCCTCCCCGTGGGCCGCCTTCCGCGGGTGGCGGACCGCAAAAAAAGCTGTCCAGCATCTGCTGAACAGCCTTCCTGATCTGCGCCCCCGGTTTCATCAAAGGACCCCGGCGGGGGGAATCGCCCCCTACATGTCCCCGTCCCTGTCCTCTTCCTCGTCCTCCCCGTCATCCTCGTCCCAGAATTCATCATCGATGACGGGTTCCTCCTCCAGCTCAGGGAGCTCCATTTCATCAAGGTCCTCGCCGGCATACGCTTCCATGAACTCCGCGGCTTTCGCAGGGATCATCTCGTCGTCGCACCCGTAGGCTTCCTCCATGGCCAGCCTGACCAGGTGAATTCCCTTTGCGAACCTGGATCTGCCCATTTCTTCCCCTGGCGTCCCGCCCATCTCATACTCGTAGTCCTCAAGGCTGCCGGCGCTGCATTTCTCCGCTTCCGCGGCAACATCGACCCCGTCGCAGTTTGAGTACATCCACACATCAAAGAGCGGCACCCCTGAAACCGTGATCCTGGCATACTCCCCCATCCTGGAAAAGAGGATGAAGTAGTTGCGGTGGTCCTCCGCCGTCACGCAAAGCTCGACCAGGGTGTTTCCCTCCACCGGTCCGCAGGCCATTCCGCCGCCATCGTATTCCCAGCGCATTCCTCTTGCAGTCAGCATCGTGATTCTCCTTTCATTTCCCGATCTTCCTTCACAGGCCCGGGCACCCCCGTCCCGGATCCTTCCCGCCGCCTGAATCAGGGGGGCCGCGTGCTTCGCGGGTCTTCCCCGGCAGAGCTGCGGCGCTGTTCCCCGACAGGAGAGATTGTACCAGAATGCGGCCCGTCAAAGTGGACCTCCCGGGTCCAACCTGTGTGGCGGTTCCCTTTACCTCACTTCAGGATGACCCCGTTTTCGGCCAGCCTTTCCTCAAGCCGCCGGGACTCCTTCAGGCGGCCGGTCCCGGTGTAGATCCGGTTGAGCGCTTCGCCAAAGTGCTGAAGCCGCGACAGGGCCGTCTCCCGGTCGACGGTCCCGCCTGACAGGTAGCCTTCCATGAGATCGATCGCCCTGCCGTAGTAGATGACCGCCTCCTCGCTGCCGCACCGGTTCCACAGCACCCAGGCGTAATTGTTGTTCACGATCGCGAGATTGTCGGCGACGCGCGGGTTCCCCTCCATCCTGTGGTCCCGGGCATAGCAGAGCGCCTTCCGGTACTCCCGCAGGGATCTCTCCAGGTCCTCATCCTCCAGGTAGAAAGCCATCCCGCAATGCGCCTCAAACTGCGAAACGCAGTTCACGCTGTCGGCATGGTGATTTTCGATCAGGTCCAGCGCTTCCTCCACGTACCGCCTGGCACTGCGGTCATCCCCGCTGTTTCTTGCCCTGGCGTAGCGCATCATGATCGTTTCCGCCACCGTGTTGAGCGGGACGGTGTTCCCTGCCGCCCCGCACTCCCTGACCGCCCTCTCCCGCAGGTCGTAGATTCTGTCCCTCCAGGTTTCCGCTTCGGGGTCGTTCATGGCGTCAAGGACCCTCGACAGCCTGAAGCACCCGCACAGGTATTCCGGCAGATGTCCGTTTTCCGGCGCCCCCATCTGCGTCAGGATGTCCATGGCCTGACGGCAGCAGGACAGGGCGTCCTCAGTTTTTCCTTCAAACAGGAACATGCTCCCCCGTTCGCCCAGGAACTCCGCCTTCTCCTGCCGGTGTTTCTCCGGATCCACCCTGAAGAAGGCGTCCGTTTTCAGGAGCTCATCGTGCAGCAGCACCCTGGCCATGTCAAAGATCATCCTGACCTGCGCCCGTTCGGGCGCGCTCAGGTCGTCCCTGTCCGAGTCGATGAAATACTCCGGCTCCCGCTTCTGCCCAAAATAGGCTTCATACAGCTCCCCCATTTCAATGCGCATATAGCAGCTCTCATGCGACGCGGTATACCGGCAGGTCCCGTCCGAATACTCCACCATCTGGTAGTACTCCCTGCGCTCCGGCTGGCGGTCATTGAACATTTCGATATACGCCCTGGGAAGCTCCCCGCCATGCAGGGCCATCCCCACGCGGGTGCCGTATTCCCGGGTATCGTCCACCTTCCTCATCACTTCCGCGACTTCCCTGTCCGTCAGATTGTCCAGCTCAAGGAAAAACGGGAAAAATGCGGATCCGGCGGCTTCCTCCAGGGACCCATAGCTTTCAAGGGGAGCTTCCCCGGGCCCATCCTCCTCCGTTTCCAAAGGCTCCTGCACCGGTTCCTCCCCGTCCTGCGCGCACGCGTTTTCCAGTTCCAGAAACTGCTGCTGCGTCCAGACGTCAAATTCGGAAAACGCCCCGTCATACAGCGCCGTGACGACAAAGACATTTTCCTCCTTATCCTGCACCCTGATCCAGCCGACATAGGTATAGTCAAAGGGCGCAGGTCCGTCGTTGGGGGTGCCTTCCACAAATGAACCGAGCTCCTCAAATTCCCTGGGCTGCACCCTTTTCCCCGGGTCCCCGTCCGGAAAGGACGTGTCCCGGATCGGGGCGCTGGGCATGTCCGGACTGGTTTTGAGCAGCGGAAGGCCCGCCTTTTCCAGCATGTCATTGAGCGTCTGGATGCTGGCCCCGTCGACGATGGCCAGGATGATGATATGGCTGCGCAGATCCCCTTTGCTCAGGCCCGGCATCCCGTAGCTGGACAGGGCATGCTGCGTCTGGGTCAGGTTCATCCCGATGGCAAAGCACATGGCCAGCAGATAATCGCGTTCATCGGTATGCTTGTCCCCCCGCAGCAGCTTGTACACGTAGTCCTGCGAGAGGCCGGAGCGGACGGCCACCTGTTTTCGGGTGATCCCGTGCTCCCGGATCATCTGGTCCATGAACGGAACAAACTCCCCCGGAAAGCTGCTCCGGTTCATCGAGCGGATCATGGCCTGCACTTCCTCGCTGCGGCCGTGCTTGAGCATGTCTATAAGCTCCTGAGGGTCCTGCGTCAGGTTGTGTTCCG
>OMRS01000171.1 GCA_900313545.1 uncultured Eubacteriales bacterium
GATCGGGTCAGGGCCATCCGGATCGAGCAGTATACGAATGACAATGCCCTCGGTGAGATTCTGGAGTTTCAGAGGAAACAGGCGGCGGCTGTAACCAGTCTGGTCAATACCAGAAACTCATTTGAAAACAATACCCTGGCCAAGGTGACCGGGAACATGAAAACCTATCTGAATCTTCTGCGTGATGGCGGTGAAGTCGGACGTCCTGCACAAAAAGGATGGCGCAAGTATCCGGTCATTGGATTGGTTGTCGGTGCCTTCCTGATGGCGTGCGGGATCGCGGTCAGATACATTTTTGCCGGAGTGGTCCGCTCCGATTCGGACCTGACAGCGCGCACCGGCAGACTCGTGTTTCAGGGCATTGAGGTTCCCTCTCAAAAGAAACACGATCCGCTGGTGACACTGGGCTGCCGGCTGAAGGGGATCCGGGGCGCGGGACAGGAGAGCGAAGAGGACCGCATCCGGATGATCTGCCAGGAAATCCGTAATTTTTCCGAAAGAAAGGACTTTCATTCGGTCCACATCCTGGCGGATGAACGGACAGAGGCGATCCGGTCCGTCGCAGAACGCATTGAACGGGGACTTCAGGGCCTCAAGGTCAGCCGCAGTCCCCTCCAGGTGGAAAGCGGCGGGATGGAAAGGCTCCTGCAGGCAGACAGCGCGGTCATGCTGGTTGGAAAAGACGTCAGCAGGACGACGGATGTCCGTCAGGCGTCCATGCTGTGCGCCAGAGTTCAGAAGCCGGTGTACGGAGCGGTGCTGGTCAGGGGCGACCTGACTGGCAGAAAGTGAATACAGCCGGCGGCGGACACACGACAAAGACCTTGACAACAAGGGGTTTTCGTCACAGGGAGCGAAAGCGCGCCTGGGTGACGGAAATCCCTTTTTCTGTCGGAAACAGCATCTGCCTGATCTGAGGGCGGGAGGACGTGGCGGATGGAAGTCCTCCCTGGGGGGCAGATGGTAAGTGCCCGGGCAGGAGTTGGCGCTGCCAGGCCCCCAAAGACGGGGAAAGGGCGGAGAATTCCGGAAAAGCCGGAGGAGAAGGAAGGACAGAGAATGGGTGATCGGCAGAAGCTGGCATATACCCCGGAGGAACTGCGGCTGCTCTGGAAAAGGGAGATGGCCATCTACCAGGAGATTGCAGGGATCTGCGAGCGGCATGGCCTCAGATACTTTGCGGCATGCGGGACGGTGCTGGGGGCGGTGCGCCACGGAGGGTTCATTCCGTGGGATGACGACATGGACGTGGCCATGCCGAGAAAGGATTATGAGGCCTTTCTGAAGGTCGCGCCCCTTGAGCTCCGGGAAGATCTGGAGATTCTCGGGATCGGGCTGACGGCGGGATATGTGATCCCCTTTGCGAAGGTCTCGGACAGGAACAGCACGTTCATCGAGGAGACAGATCAGCAGCTGAAGTATCATTCCGGGATTTTTGTGGACATTTTTCCAATGGACGAGGCGGCGCCCACCCACAGGCAGGAAAAGCGGCACCGCAGAGGCTGCTGGTTCTGGGGACGCGCAGGCGTGCTGGCGGAGTACGGACAGGTGAAGATGCCGGAGGGCCTGAAGGGCTTCAAAAGAGGGGCGGCAGAGGCTGCATGCCGGGGCGTTCATGCCCTGATGAAGCTCTTCGGGATAAGCACCCTGTGGTGCTACCGGCACTTCCTGAAGGAAGCCCGAAGATATGAAAAGGAAGAACCGGAGCGGATTGCGGGCTATGCGGATGTCAGCGTTGAATCCACCATTCACCAGGCGAAGAATCTGTTTCCGACGGCACCGGCCAGATTTGAAGACATCACGGTCCGGATTCCCAGAGACCCGGATATCTATCTCAAAAACCTGTATGGAGACTACATGGTCCTGCCGCCCCCGGACAGGAGGATCAACCATTTCCCCGCGGTGCTGGATTTTGATCACTGATGAGGTGCACATTGAATATCTTTTATGCTCTGGATGATGCGTTTGTCCCCCAGGTCGGCGCATCCATCTGCTCCGTCTGTGAGAACAACCGGGAGGCGGATGAGATCACCTTCTTTCTGGGAATCCGCAGCGTCTCTTTACCCCACCAGGCGCAGCTGCAGGAACTGGTCTCCTCCTACGGAAGATGCGCGGTGATGATTCCCATTGAGGACATCAAAGGGCGCCTTGGATTCAGCGCGGACACGTCCGGCTGGAACGAGATCGTCCTGGCCAGGCTGCTCATCGATCAGCTGCTGCCGCAGGACGTCGGGAGGGTGCTTTACCTGGACGGGGACACGATCGTCCTGGGGGACCTCCGGGAACTCTGGCAGACCGACCTTAAGGGGAAGACGCTGGGCATGGCGCCGGAGCCCACGGTGAACCGGAAGAGAAAGGAAGGACTGGGCCTCAAGGACCGGCCCTACTTCAATGCGGGCGTGATGCTGGTGGATCTTTGCCGCTGGAGGGAGCAGGACGCCTCCGGAAGGATCCTGGATTTTTACAGGGAGAGGGAAGGAAAGCTCTTTGCCAATGACCAGGATGCCATCAACGCAGCCATGGCGGATGCCATCCACCCGCTGTCGCCCAGGTACAATCTGTACAACATGCTGTACGTTTTCCCCTACAAAACCCTGAGGCGGATTGCGGGGGACAACGGATATGTCCCCGAAAGCGTGGCCCGGGAGGCGGCAGCGCATCCGGCGATCGTGCATTTCCTGGGGGAGGAAAGGCCGTGGAGGCGGGGAAACCATCACCGGTATGAACAGGAATACCGGAGGTATCTGTCCCTGACACCCTGGAAGGAGATGCCGCAGGAAAGGGGATGGGAGACGTATTTTGCCTGCTATCACTTTTTCTGGAAGGCGCTGGGATGCTTCCCCATGGCGCAGTACAGGATCATCGACGGGCTGATCCCGCTGATGATCCGGCTGAGAAAACTCAAAAGACAGAAAAAAGATGAATAACACCTGCAAAGACAACCGGAAACTGTCCATTGTGCAGAACACCCTGTTCAACTCTGCCGGCAGTTTTTTCTACCTGCTGTGTTCATGGCTGACGACGGTGATCGTGGTCAAACTGGGCTCCGTGGAATTTGCCGGGATTCTGTCCCTGTCCATGGCGGTGACCAACATGTTCTTTTCCGTCAGCACCTTCGGCATCCGGACCTATCAGGTCTCCGATGTGGCCCGGAAGTATACGGCGGATGACTATGTGACCACGCGCCTGCAGACGTGCGCAGGGGCCTTTGTCCTGTGCGCGGCGTACACGGCGGCAAGCGGCGTGACGCGGGTTGAGGCCGCGTGCATCATGGCCTTCATGCTGTTTAAAATCGGAGAATCCCTGTCGGACGAGAACCAGGCCCTTCAGCAGATCGCAGAGAGGATGGACTATATCTTTGTTTCCTTTGTCCTGCGGGGAACGCTGATGATCCTGACCTTTACAGGGATGCTTTACGCGGTGAAGGACCTGAGGGCGGCGCTGCTTGCCATGGCGGGCTCGACGCTCCTTGTGGTGATGCTGTATGAATTCCCGGTCAGCCGGAAGCTGAGCGGCTTCAGGCTCAAATTCAATCCTGCCGTCACCCGGAACCTCCTGAAGGACAGCCTTCCGCTGCTGGCCAATTCGCTCCTGATGGTGCTGATGGTGTCCATTCCCCGGACAAGACTGAATGCCATCTGGGGGAACTACTGGATGGGGATCTATGGCTCTGTGGCGGCGCCTGCGGCCATTGTCCAAAGCGCCGCCCTGTGGGTGTTCATGCCGTCCCTGGGACAGCTTGCGGCCTTCTGGGGAAAAAAGGACCGAAAGGCATTTGTCTCACTGGACCGGAGGATGCTCTGCCTGCTGGGAGGCATGTCGGCGCTGGTGCTCCTGGGTGCGGTGCTCTTTGGCCATTGGGGCCTTGCGCTGATCTTCGGGGAGGAGATCGCCGCGCACGGGGAACTGCTCCTGCCCACCCTGGCGGGAACCATGCTCATCGCACTTGAGTATTATCTGTCCTCTGTCCTGACGGTCATGAGAAAGATGAAGAGCATCGTCATCGCCAACGCGGCGGGACTGGCCCTCACCCTGGCCCTCTCGGATGTGCTGATCCGCGTGCAGGGCGCAAACGGCGTCAACAGCGTGGTCTGCATGGCCATGGGTCTCAACTGCCTGATGATGGGGGCCGTTGCCCGGAGGTCCCTTGGCGCTCTGGACGCGGATTTGCCGGGCGGACCGGGGGAGAAGGCGGGGAGACTGCCGGGGCCGCGGGAATTTCTGCGGCGACTTTGGAGAAAAAAAGATTGACGGACAGGGGCTGAGGATGTATAATGCCCGCAGTGTCTGAGAAATCGGACCGTATTTTATGCTTGAGCCGAGGGGAGGGATAAGAAGATGTCTGAGATCCGAGTTCGTGAGAACGAAACCCTCGAAAGCGCTCTGAGGAGATTTAAGCGGCAGTGTGCGCGTTCTGGAGTGATCGCCGAGGTCCGCAAGAGGGAGCATTACGAAAAGCCCAGCGTAAAGCGCAAGAAGAAGGCTGAGGCAGCCCGTAAGCGCAAGTATTGAAAAAAAGTCCCATCCATGGATGGGATTTTTTCTATTTTCGGAGGCAGATTTGAAAGTAACAGGATTGGTCGTTCCGCATCCCAATGTCCGCTACCGGCAGTCCCTGATGACCCTGACCCGGGTGGAGGTCCAGATGGCCCTTGACGCACTGGGAAGGGAGACGAGGGTGACGGAAAAAACGCTGGGCGGCAAGCCGGCGGTGTGCTTTGAGGTCGACAGGCTGACCCGGAGGGACTGGCGGATGCTCAGCCAGGTGGCGGGGGTGTATCTGTATTTTGAGGAGAAGGGGGAGGGCCTGCAGCCTGTGGAGGACCTGCATCCGGCCTACATCGGGGAGGACCTGCCGGCCCTGCTTAAATACAAGGGAAAGACCAATGAGGTGTTTACGGATGCGCTGATCACCATGGCCCTCTCGCAGAGCAGCTTTGCGTCCATCCACGACGGACAGCTGACGGTGCTGGATCCCCTGTGCGGGAAGGGCACCACCCTGTACCTGGCGCTTCGCAGGGGGTACCACGGCATCGGCATCGAGCTGTCCAGATCCGATGTCCGGGAGGCGTCGGAGTATCTGACCCGTTACCTTGAATTCCACCGGATCAAGCACAAGAAGCAGGACTTCAGCCTGACCGCAGGCGGAAGGGCGGCAGGAAAGGAGACCCGGTGGATCCTTTCCGACAGCGCGGAGCATTACCGGGACGGCGACACCAGAACGCTTCGAATGATCCAGGGGGATACCCGGGACTGCGGGAAAATGCTCCGCTCTGCCAGCGCGCACCTGCTGGTGACCGACCTTCCCTACGGGGTACAGAAGGGGACCAGCGGCAGGGACGCGGGGATCCTGCAGACGGTGGAGCAGGCGCTGCCCGGCTGGACAAATGTCCTGATGGAGGGCGGGGGGCTGGCCATCAGCTTCAATACCCATGTGACCCGCAGACAGGCCCTGGAGCAGCTGCTGGTGAGGCACGGATACCGGATTGCGACGCCTCCGGAAAGCTGCGAGCACTGGGTCGAGCAGGCCATCACCCGGGACGTGGTGCTGGCCAGGCTTGACAGGAAAGGAAGTGCCCATGCAGAATAAGACGGTCGCCTTTCATACCCTCGGGTGCAAGGTCAATCAGTATGATACCCAGGCCATGCGGGAACGGTTCCTCCAGGAGGGCTATACCGAGGTCCCGTTTGAGGGAACTGCGGATGTCTATGTGGTCAATACCTGCACGGTGACCGGCACGGGGGACCGGAAGAGCCTGTCCGCCATCCGCAGATGTGCAAGGAGGAACCCCGAAGCGCAGATTGTGGTGTGCGGCTGTCTGGCCCAGCGCAGCGCGGAGGAGGTGCGCCTGCCCGGGGTGCGCCTGATTCTGGGAACGCAGCGAAGGGGCGAAGTGGTCCGGCTGCTGGAGGAGGCCATGAAGGAAGGCTGCCAGCTGGTGGCGGTGGATTCCCTCAAAAAGGCGGCCTTTGAACAGCTGCAGGTGGATTTTCACGAGGGACACACCCGCGCCGTGATGAAAATCCAGGAGGGCTGCGACCGGTACTGCACCTACTGCATCATTCCCTCGGTCCGGGGACCGATCCGCTCAAGGCCTCCGGAGGAGATCAGAAGCGAGGCCCAGAGGCTTGGCAATGCGGGGTACCGGGAACTGGTGCTCACGGGAATCCATCTGACCAGTTACGGCCGGGACCTGGGAGACGGCTCCACGCTGCTTGACGGCATCCGGGCGGCCTGCGATGCCGGGGCTGTCCAGCGGGTGCGTCTGGGGTCCCTGGAGCCGGTGGTGGTGACGGAGGACTGTATCGAGGGGCTGTGCCGGCTTCCCAAGGTCTGCAGGCAGTTTCACCTGGCCCTGCAAAGCGGCAGCGACAGCGTGCTTGTGCGCATGGGCCGCAGATACCGGAAGGCGGAGTTCCTGGAGGCCTGTGCCC
>OMRS01000355.1 GCA_900313545.1 uncultured Eubacteriales bacterium
CCAGAAAAAGATTTACTATGCGACGGCGACGGACAAAGAGACCATCGAGCATCTGCCGCAAATGGAGCTTTTGCGCGAAAAGGGGCTGGAGGTGCTGTATCTGCTGGATCCCGTGGACGAGTTCTGCATCGAGACCATTCGGGAGTACGAGGGCAAGCAGTTCCACTCCATCAGCCGCGGGGATCTGGATCTGGATGATGCGGAGTCTCAGGAGGTCAAGAAGGAGACGGAGGAACTGGCGAAGTCCAATGACGATCTCATGAAAGACATCAAGGAGACCCTGGGGGACAAGGTTTCGGAGGTCAAGCTCTCGAACCGTCTGAAGTCCAGCGCTGTCTGCCTTGTGGCGGATGAGCAGGGGCCCTCCCTTTCCATGGAGCAGACCTTTGCCGAGATGGACAACCCCATGTTCAAGGCAAAGCGCATCCTGGAGATCAATCCCAAGCATGAACTCTTTGGCCGCCTGCAGTCCCTGCATGCAGCGAACAAGGAGGGGCAGGATTTCAAGGACTACTGCGACCTGCTCTATACACAGGCCCTTATCATTGAAGGCATCCTGCCGGAGAATCCGGTGGAGTTTGCCAACAAGGTTGCCAAGCTCATGGCAAAATAAGCAAAGAGCATTGCGCCCTGCAGAAAAAATTTTTTTGCAGGGCGTTTTTCCTATTCATAGGAGCAGGAATTTTCATTCATCTGACGAAATACTATCTATAGGCACTTTATCGATGCTGAAAACAAGCAAACAGAATGCCGGAAATATGGCAGGCTGTTGCCCCTCAGTCCTGCTGTGCAGAAAGAAGGTTGAACATATTATGGATCAGGAGAATCGTCAGTTACAGTTGGATCCGGTGACCGGGCTTCCCAACCGTTTCGAGCTGGTCAAGGCTCTGGAAGAGTTCCTTCAGGCCACTGGCGGCGAGATGGACGGGGCAATCATGGCAATCGGTTTGGACAATTTCCAGCTGGTCAATGAGATTTGCGGACCTCGGATCGGGGACGAGGCTCTTCGCCAGATTGCGGAGAATATCACCAATGTCCTGCCCTATGATATCCAGCTTTATAAATTGTCGGGAGACCAGTTTTGCATTTTTTGGCCGGAAAGCATGCCGGATGAGATGGAGATTGTCTTCGCCAGCCTGCAGCTCAGCCTTCGGGATATCGCCGCCATCGAGGACAAGGTCTATTGCACGGCGACGGCAGGGGTGGCCTTCTATCCCCGGGACGGAAAGGATCCGGATGTTCTCCTGATGCATGCCCAGGCGGCCAAGACCATCGCCCGTCAGGAAGGCGGCGGCGACCGCATCTGCTTCTTTAATCAGGAAGTATATGCCCGCTGGCGTTACAATGTCATGATGCAGGGGCTCATGAAAAACAGCATTGCAAGGGGCTGCGAGGACTTCTTCCTCTACTTCCAGCCGCAGGTCCGTGCTTCGGATCAAAGGCTGTATGGGGCAGAGGCACTGCTCCGCTGGCAGAACGCGGAGGGGGAAATCCTGCCGCCGTTGGAGTTCATTCCTGTTCTGGAAAAGACGCGCCTGATCATCCCTGCGGGGCATTGGATCATCGAGCAGGCCGTCAAGACCTGCAAGAAATGGCAGAAATACATTCCCGATTTCCAGATGAGCATCAATATATCCCTTTACCAGCTGGAGGAGCAGATGCTGTATCCCTTTGTGGCGGATTGCCTGCAGAGGTACGAGATGGATCCGCAGTATATCATTTTTGAGCTGACGGAAGGGCAGAACGTCACGGATTGGGAATACGTGAATTCGCAGTTTGCATCCTTCCGCAAGCTGGGGATCAAGATTGCCATGGATGATTTCGGCTCCGGTTATGCCACATTGAATTTCCTGCGGCTTTTCGACTGCGACCTGATCAAGCTGGACCGCTTTGTCATCGAGGATCTGCTGGCATGCGATTTCAACAAGAATCTGGTGAAATACGCCATCAAGCTCTGTCATGCACTTAACATGGAGGTTTGTGTCGAGGGGGTCGAGGAGGAGGATGTGTATCACTTCCTGCGGGACGAGTGCGAGGCGGATGCCATCCAGGGATTCTATTTCGGGCGTCCCGAGCCGGAGGACGTTTTCGAGAAGCGCTTTGATAAAGGATAATAAAGCCCGGAAACGGGGAGGAGATGAGAAATCTTGACAATAGATGCACTTGATCGCAGGCTCAGCAAGGCCATTACCCACTATACGGCACGTATTGACGAGCAGTATACGGGAGGGGATAAGCCTCTGACCCATGCGGATGCCGTTGAGATTGCCAAGGAGACCAGCGACCTCCTGGCGGTTTTCAAGCAGGAGATGCTTCGCCACATGCAGCGGAAAGAGGCGGAATGGGAAGCGGAAGTAAAGAAGAAAAAGTGATGTGGAAGAAGCCCCCGAAGATCCGGGGGCTTTCTTTATGGATGAGTGGCGAACAAAAAGCGGCGGATACTGAAAGAACGTTTTTCGGTACCCGCCGCAATGATTCTGCGGTAGAAATATTTAGAACTTGAACGTCTGCAGGGAAGTCTGGAGATCCTGTGCGAGACCTGCAAGGGAGTCGCTGGCCGATGCGATTTCCTCTGCCGATGCGGATTGCTCCTCGGAGGCAGCGGAGACGCTTTCCATTTCCGTGGAGACCTTGGCGCTGTTGGTCGAGATGCGGTTCGAACGGTCCTTGATGGTCTGGGTGTCGTTCATGACATTCGTGAGCTCGCCGGACATTTCGCGGGTCTTCTGCATCACGCCGTCGGAAGCGGCGCAGATGCTGTCAAAGGTGGTCTTAAGCTCCTCGACGGAACGGGTGCCTTCCTTGACGGCAACGCTGCCATCGTGCATGGACTTGACGGCATTGTCGGTATCTGTCTGGATGGCGCCGATCAGGGAAGAGATGCGCTGTGCAGCCACCTGGGACTCCTCGGCGAGCTTCCTGACCTCGTCGGCAACCACGGCGAAGCCGCGGCCCTGCTCGCCGGCACGGGCTGCCTCGATGGCGGCGTTGAGAGCGAGAAGGTTCGTCTGGTCGGCGATGCCGGAAATGGTCTCGACAATCTGGCCGATTTCCTTGGAGCGCTGGCCCAGTTTGTCCACCGTAGCGGCGGAGGTGTTGACGATCTGTTCGACGCTGACGATCTGGCCCACGGCGGTCTCGATGGCCTTGCTGCCGGTGACGGCCTGCTGGTTGGAGGCATCTGCCTGCTGCGCCACCTGGGAGGCGGTATCGTTCAGATGATTGATGGAAACCATGGCGTGGTCAATGGCATCCATGGCATCGCTGACCTGCTGCTGCTGTTCCACGACAGCGCTGGCGGAGTTCGTGACGGACTGCGCCACCTGCTCGGAAGCCTGCGCGGACTGATGGGCGCTGGCGGTGAGCTCCTGGGAGGAAGCTGCCAGCTGTTCCGTGGTGGTGCTGGTCTGGCGCATGAGCTTGTTGATCGTGGCGCGCATCTTTGCCACCATGCGGAGCATGTCGCCGAACTCGTCGGTGCGAACAACATTGATGGGATTGTCGCGGAAGTCTCCCTCGCTCATGTCATTGCAGACTTTCATGACATGGTGCAGGGGACTGGTGATGCCGTTGGTGATGGCATAGATAGCAAAGGAGAGAATCAGGATGACCACAACAACGATGATGGTCATTTTGAAGAGGGCGGCATCCATGCCGTCAATGGTGTTGCCAAGTCGTTTCTCGGACATGGTGAGAGCCTGTTCCTGCAATTTTCCAATGTCCCCGCCGATCTTGACGCAAACAGGAATGCCTTCACGCTCGTAGACCTGGATGGCTTCTTGTTTTGTCTCGTCCACAACGGCCAGTTTCATGACATGTTCCGATACTGTGAGAAACTTGGACCAATCTGCCTTGATTTCCTGAAGGATTTCCTTGCGGGACGGGCGATCTTCGACCAAAGGCTCGTATTTGGCGATGCACTCATTCATTTCCTTGACAGCAGCAGCATATTTTTCCTGGCGCTGCTGGACAAGCTCCGGGGTATGGGCAACTGGCAGCAGGGCTACCTGTAATTGCGCATAACGCATTGCATGGCGGGAATCGC
>OMRS01000052.1 GCA_900313545.1 uncultured Eubacteriales bacterium
TCCCTGAGGGCCTGTCATCAAAGACGGGACTCTGGTCCAGCTGTCCGGACCGTCTTTTCCCATAATAAGAGGCGTTAGAGGAAAGCTTTGTCCATTAACGGATGCAAAATCAAACGAACGACCTGCAATATAGTTTTTCTGCACTGCAGTTTCGTCTTTAATAATGCCGTTGAAATATGCATATGTGATGCAGCCATATTGCTGCCTGATCTTTGATTCTATTTTCTGCTTCGAACCGGCTACATCGTCGCTCGTGAGCGGGTTGGGGTTGGGGTTGGTGCCGCAGCTTCCGATCTCATGTCCGTTATCTGCCATTGCCTGAAACTCGTTCCAGTTGCGGTCCTCTACCCAGTCATATGCAAGATAGAACGACGCTTTATACCCATACCCGTTAAACATAGGCGCTGCGACCGTAATATGAGATGGCGCGCTTTGCTCAAACGTGAACGTAGCCGCGCCCTTATGCCAGTCTTTCCATGTGGCGATCTCCGGCGTACCTGAGGATACCGTTATCCCTCCTGCAGCATATGCCGTCTGTCCCATCAGCGGCATCATGGTGAGCGCCATGACCAGAGATATCAGTATCGCCGGTATTTTCCCTCTTGTTTTCGTTTTCATTTTTGACTCTCCTGCATTTTTGGTTCCGCTGTGCTCCGGAATACGCATATTATTTCTCATTCCCAATGCTGACGGAACAGACCTGCCAGCGCGTCAGGACATTTTTCAGGTCATCCGGAAGTCTGCTTTCGCATTCTTTTTTCAGCTCCTCGGGGACGCCATAGAATGCTTCAGCGATGGAACCGGCGATGGCGGCGATCGTATCACTGTCACCGCCGAGAGATACGGCGTTTCTGATCACATCTTCAAAGTCATCGCCCTCCAGAAACGATATGATCGCCTCCGGTACGCTGCCCTGACATGATACATCAAATGAATAGTGTGGCCGGATTTCATCGCAGGATCTGTCCAGATCGTAATCGAATTCGGATTCTATGTACTCTTTGATCTCATCCTTTGTCCAGCCTTTGCGAGAGAGCAGAACTGCGGAGGCAACCGCTTCCGCTCCCTTGATCCCCTCCGGATGATTATGGGTAACTTCCGCGGACCACCCTGCAAGTTTTCTCACTTCTTCGATGTCATTACTGATCCACGCGACGGGGGATACCCGCATTGCGGACCCGTTTCCGTAGCTGTTATAGGGCCCCTGGATTTCTCCTCCAAGCCAGGCGATGAATCTTCCTCCATATCCGGCGCCAGGGTATTCAAGCCCCCATTTGTGCATGGATTCATCAAACAGCCGCTTCATTCTTTCCCCGTCATCGAGACACTTCCCGTCTATTCCGGACATGAGGGCGTCGGCAACCGCGATTGTCATGACCGAATCATCCGTGCATCTGGACCGCCGCCTGAACAGCGGAAACTCTTTTGTCTTAATGTTGTGCCATTCGTAAGGACTTCCGATGATATCCCCAAGTATCGCTCCGTACATCTGTTTTCTCCTGTTGTGTTCTCCTATCGTGCTCTCCTGCTGTGCTCTCCTGTTGTGTTCTGTTCTCCCACAATATGCGGATCATGGTCGTTCCGGTTTTAGATGAAGGGAAGGATCATTTCACTGTGACCCTGATCTGTCTGGATACGCCGTTGTGGGCGAAGACGTAGATCCTGCAGGTTCCTTTGGATTTTGCCTTGATCCTGCCGCTTTTTGTGACGGTGGCGATCTTCTTGTTCGTGCTCACATAGCGCAGCTTTTTCGTGTGCCATGCGGGCATGAGTTTTTTCTTCTTGTTATATTTGACCAGCTTCCCTTTGATTCTGTAAGTCTTGCCGGCTTTCAGCGAAACCTTCGTTTTCTTGACCGTAACGGATTTCACGTTGGTGAAGATCATCGTCCCGTTGGAGGTGTAGGCGTGGACCACGGGGGAGGTGGCGATGTATTTCTTCTTGCCGCCCTTCTTGACCCATGCCTTCACGTAAGCCCTGTATGCAGTTCTGGGCTTCAGGTTCTTTTTCGTCCAGGTGGACTTCTTATTTCCCTTGATGGTCCTTACCTTTTTGTATTTTCCCTTGCTCTTGCCGCATTTCGCGAAGAAGATATCGTAGCCCTGGGCGCGGTCCAGTTTGTTCCACGAAATCCGCAGAGCAGTCTTTCCTTTCGCCTTCATTTTGCCCAGCAGGATCCTGTTTTTCACCGGGTCCGGTTCGCTATCCGGCGAGCCGATCCGGAATCCGGGAGCTACTGCGCAGTGTGCGCCCTGCGTATAGAAAACTCCTTCACTGCCATCGTCGCGGAAGGCATATGCCTTCCAGTCATGCTGCGAGAAATCAGAACTCCGGATCCACCAGTACCAGGGTTGTTCATCATACTTATAGACGGTTCTGCTTCTTCCCTTCGGGATATCACCCTCGTTCAGAAGCCACATTTTCGCGTCCTTCATGACGAAGGTCTGCGGGTCGCCATAGGAAGTGATCATATAGGAAACGTCCTTTCCGCTGATGGCATTCTGCAGTGTCCTGGGAGAGGCTTTGAACATTTTATCTACCGTTCCCCTGATATATGAGTCTTCATATTTACCGCTGAAATCATCATAGCCCGGGTCCCATATGGTATTCACATCCTTCAGCTCATCCTGAAATAATACCACGCCGTCTCCGCTTGTTCCTTTGGCATCTGATTTGAAGATGTCGCTGCTTTTATCCATCTCCACAGCCTTTGTACAGCCGTTTTTCAGGCAATTCGCATAGTAGTCGGCGTGCCCGGAATGGGCATTGGCAGCAATCTGTTCCCAGCTGTCCGTATGGATGCAGTGTTCATGGGTTTTGCTGTTGCAGGAGACATAGGTATGGGCATAACACGCCCCCGTCGCCGGGCCGAAATCCATCGCGTTCCCGTCGATCTGATACAACTGGACGGAGTAGGCGATCCTGGGTTTTTTCACCTCCACCTTGCAGGAGGCCTTATGGTTCCCATCCACTGAGGTGACGGTGACGGTGGTCTTCCCCTCCTTGACTCCTGTAATGTGTCCGTTCTCATCGATCGCTACGATGCCGGGGTCGGCGCTTGCCCAGGTCACCTTCTTGTTGGTCGCATAATCCGGTTCAAAACCGACTGACAGCCGATCCCAGGTTTCCCCCGGGCCGATGCAGATCAGCGAATCATTCAATGACACGCTTCTTACCGGCTCCGGAACTGTTACAACACAGACGTCGTCAAATGTTTCCTGGTGTTCCCCGTAATCCTGCGCCCTGACAACCACATGCGCCGTTCCGCCATCCACAGCAGTGACCAGACCGTTCTGATCCACGGTGGCAATCGTTCTGCCCGATGACTTGGGGACGTACCACGTCACCTTCTTGTTGGTCGCATCATCAGGCGA
>OMRS01000152.1 GCA_900313545.1 uncultured Eubacteriales bacterium
CCCCCGCCAGTCTTTGAGCCTGTTTATTGCAGGTCTGGAGGCCACCTCAGAAGCGTACACACTGGAAGGTTGGGGAACTTCGCAAGAAGCGGACGATGGCGGCAGGGCCATTTCTTCCGCAAAGGAGGCGGCGATGACCAGGCAAAGCAAGAGATCCGTCTGCACGGCATCGCAGGCTTTTCCGCCTCCCCGGAGCTGAGAAGAGACAGAAAATGCCATTTCACAGGCAGTCCATTGAAGGCGGAAAACAGGTATGCTATACTATTTATTAAGCGCGGAGGAAAATCCCCGCACGGGCGGCGCCCTGGGCCCCTTTTGATCCGCAGCCCCCGGAAGGCCGGCCGTTCGGGCATCCCGGCGCCGGCAGGCCCCGCAGGAGGAAGCCCGGCCCTGAGCCGGTCTCCTGCGGAATGCCCTGAACGCATCCTTTTCATCCGCTGAACCAGCATGTCAACCCTGTCCCGTCACAGACTGAAACCGGAGAAACAAAATGAGAAATATTCTTCTTTTCCTGATACTTCTGCTTTTCGCCTGCCCGTGCGCGGCAGAAAGTGACTGGAACACGGCTCCCGTCATTACAGAGGCCTACGAATGCGGCAAGGACGAGCTTTATCTCGAATGGAGCGGAACCGCGCCGCTTTACCGTATATATCTGGACACCAAGGAAGCGGCAACGGTGCTTGGCCATGCCTGCACCATTCAGGTGAAGGACGACAAGCGGCACATGGTCACCGTATCCCCCCTGACCGAGTCAGAAAACCAGGGACTGCTGGCCTTTGACGCAAGCCTTCCGATCATTGGCGCCTTTGGGATCAATCTCAGCTCCGGCAAGCTCGATTTCAATGCCGAGAAAACCCCGCTGGGAAAAGCCGGGCTGAGCATTGACGTATCCGCCCTGGGGCTGGATATGAAGAAGCTCGAGCAGGGGAACCCGTCAAAACCGCTGGTCTTCACTTCTCAGAGAAGCGATCTCGCATCCCAGGTCATCAGTGACCTGTCCGTGTCGCTCGATGATCAGGGCCGTGCATGCCTCACTTTTACCGATTACAAGAATGCTGAAGAATACGTCGTGTATATCCATAAGGATAAAAATGTCTCCCCGGTTGTCTATTCGACCCGGGATGCCGACGGCAGTGCCTGGATATCAAGAAATGTGACAACGGTCACCCTCACGCTTGATCCCGGGTATCTGATGCAGAACGACGGCATGGTCCCAGCGCTCGGGAACACATATTCCTTCAGCATTGAGCTCAGAAAACGGGTCACCAGCCTTGTCACCGGCGAAAAGATCGAAGGGGAATACTACACCTCAGGCAGGAGCAGGGAGGTCAAAGCCACACTGAAGGCTTTATGGAAAACGGCTCCGGTCATTATCTCCGCCTCCCAGACATCCGAAGGGCAGGTTCTGCTCGAATGGGAGCATCACGATCACGGAACGGGGTGCGACTACAACATTTATCAGGTGGAAAAAGCCCTGGGCGTCCGGACGGGCGAAAAACTGGTCGAGACATCCGGAGATCATTCGTGCCTTGTCAGCGATTTGCGCAACGGGTCCTATACCTTTGTGGTTTCCGCCCTGTACGGCTCTGAAGAGGGCGACCGGTCCGGCGAGGCCACTGTCGAGGTGAAGAACGACTGGGAAGCGGCGCCCGAGATCTTCTGTCAGGCCGGGAGCGAAACAGAACTCAGCATCTCCTGGGACCCTTCGCCGGATATTGATGCCTATCACATCACGGTCTACCTGGGGAATGAAAAATCGCTTTTGAAATATGCAAATATGGATTGGGCAAAGGCTGATGAGGCGTATCTGGACGTCTCCGGCGGTCCCATGGAATTTGTATATCCCGTTCCGGATGGATCACCCAGGTTGAAATTTGAAGTCTATGGCGTCAGATACACGGAGGACGGCTCGGAACAGAACAGCGCCGTCGGGACCGTCACCTATCCGAAATAAACCCGACATCTTAACCGCCAGGCAGGCCCGCCCTGCAGCGGTCCTGCAGTTCCGGGGGATTTCGTCCCCTGACACCAGGCACAGCGCCAGACAGGCGATGACAGGAAAATCCGTCATGCGAATTTTCTGCCATCGCCTGTCGTTTCTGTTTAAAGACGGATGACAGATTCCCGCCGAAGCGCGGCTGACACGGCCAGGTTCAGCCGGTGAAACACACGCGTGCCCCCGCCGGCGGACGCGGATGACGTTTGCCGCTTTTCAGTCTGTACGACCCAATGAGGCGCCTCCGTCCGCCGCCTCATTGGGTCATCATCTTCCTGACTGCGGAACGAAGTGCGGCAGTCATAAGCCTTTGCGGGAAGGTCAGAACCTGCGCGCAGCCAAAGGGGGAGCGGCAGACGGTTGTCTGTGTTGTTTCCAAAAAACGGGAAGCCTCTTCAGCCGGAGGTTCTGCCGGCCGAAGAGGCTTCCTGCAGTCAGGCGGGATGTCCATCCCCGTTTTTCAAAAAGGCGGGATCAGCTCTTCTCCTGAACCGGTTTCCCCTCGGAAGAGAGAACCGCCTCCCATGCGCGGCTCTCCCGGAACGATGCGAGCAGCTCGCCGTCCAGAGAACCGTCCTGAACCATGCTGTCCAGGATCTTCCAGGACTTCTCCAGGGAGAAGGAAGGCTTGTAGGGACGGTCCTTTGCGGTCAGCGCCTCAAAGATATCCAGAATGGTCAGCAGACGCACCTCTCTGGGGATCTCCTTCCCGGCCAGGCCGTTCGGGTATCCATTCCCCTGCAGCAGTTCGTAATGTGAGGAGGCCCACATCGGGACCTGCGCGTACTGCTCGGGGAAATCCACCTGGTTCAGGATGTTCCACGTCGAGGTGGCATGGCCCTGCATCCGGGTCCTCTCCTCTGCCGTCAGCGTGCCCCTGCGTATGGACAGCATCGTGACCTCCGCGTCTGACAGCACATACCGCGTCGTCCCGTCCTCATCCGTGAAGGTCCGGGAGGCGAGACCGCGCACCTGGGCAAGGTCCTCCTCAGAAAGCATCGTGGCGGTGTTGATACGCCGGATGAGAACGAGATCCTTCTCCTCTTCTTCCTCCTTCTGCCGGCATTCCTCCCCGGAGATGCGCCCCTCCAGCATGGCGATCCTGTTCAGGAGCCTGATTTTTGTAAAGCGCTCCTCGATGAGTCTCAGTTCAGCGCCAAGCCGTGTCGACTTGTCCATGATATACAGGGGAACCGAAAGCTTTCCGATGTCGTGCAGGCCCACACTCATGATAAACACCCGCCGGCGCATCTCGTCATACTTCCAGGGGTTTCCGTGCGCCTCCATCCAGTCAAGATACGCCTCCGCCATGCGCACCATATTCCGGGTATGCTTCCCGGTATAACGGGACCGGTCATCAATCGCGGTGGAAAGGGACTTGACCAGGGAATCGAGCAGCGCTTCGATCTGGTCCTCATGCCGGACCAGCTCCTTCTCCATTTCCGCCATGGTGCCGGAGAGGTTCTCCAGTTCATCCCCTGTCCGGATGCTGAGGGACTTCATCTCTGTTCCGTGGCATTCCGGCCAGCAAAAGCTGTTGCTGTCACTGGGATGATCCGGTGCCAGACATGAAAGGCAGCCCTGCCTCCTGAGGAGAGGGGATGCAAAAAACACCCGCCTGAACGGCGGGTGAACAGGTGTATTCCTTAAGGGGAAGGTCAGGTGACTGAATTGCAAATACGTGGCAGGTTCCTGCAATGGAAAATGTTTTTCCATATCCTTTGGGCGTGGCTCCGGACCCCCCCTGCCAAACGGACCCAGGTCTGTATTCCTGCGCTCTGATTCGTTCGATTCGTCGGGCCGGATGGCCATGACCTCGCTGCTGCTGAAATCTTTCTGATTTCGGGCAGCGATAAAGTCCGCCTTCATGCCACTTTTGCAAATGCTCTTCAGGGCATCCTCATCATCACCTGAGGACATCTTCTCATCGTCTGCCATCATGTCAGCAAACGCGAGGATCGTGCCCGGTTTGCTGAGTAGTTCTCAGTCCCGCTGCGATCCGGCTTTTACCGCAGGATACAGGCGGTGCCGGCAGCGGACAGTGCATTTGTGTTTTTTCGTCCGTGTCCTCCGTTGGTTATTTCCGGCTTTCCTGAACGGACTGAATAAACGCCCTTGCACGCTCTTCCCTGGGTTGCAGAAAGAACTCCTCCGACGGACTGTCCTCGAGGATGCAGCCGCCCTCCATGAACAGGACCCGGTCAGACACGCTGCGTGCAAAGTTCATCTCATGCGTCACCACCAGCATCGTCATCCCTTCCCTCGCCAGCTCCGTCATGACGGACAGAACCTCCCCGATCATTTCCGGATCCAGTGCGCTGGTCGGCTCGTCAAAGAGCATCACGTCAGGGTGCATCGCCAGAGCCCGCGCGATGGCTGCCCGCTGCTGCTGTCCGCCGGAAAGCTGTGCTGGAACCTTCTTCGCCTGGTCTGCAACACCTACCCGTTCCAGCAGCCGCATGGCTTCCTTCCTGGCCTCTGCTTTGCTGATGCCTTTCACATCCATGGGCGCCATCATGACATTGTCCAGAATGGTCCGGTGGGCAAACAGATTGAAGGACTGAAAGACCATCCCGATCCTGGAGCGCATTTCCGCCAGCGGTTTCCCTTCCTGGGGAAGCGGCTGGCCTTCAATGAAGATCTCACCGGAATCAATGGTCTCCAGACGGTTGATTGCGCGGCAGAGCGTTGATTTGCCTGAACCGGAAGGGCCGATGACAACGACCACTTCACCCTTTCCGATGGTCAGACTGATATTCTGAAGCACATGCAGACGGCCGTAGTGTTTATTCACCTGCCGAAGCTCAATCATGGGGGTTGGGGCCATCACGCAGCCCTCCTTTCCGCGGAACCGCCGCCTTTCAGCAGACGCGCCACCCTGTCGGACAGCCGGTTCAGCATATAGTTGATAAGAATGTAAATGACCGCCACCACCAGATAGATCGAGAGCAGCGCGTCATAGTTTGAAATGAGCACCTTGGCATTCTGCATCAGGTCCGCGCAGGAGACGATGGAGGCAAAGGTCGTGTCCTTGAGGACAATCACCAGCTCCGCAATCAGGGAGGGAATCACAAAGCGGATGGCCTGCGGGAAGATGATCCGGTAGAAGAGCTTTGTCTCCCTGTATCCCAGGGAAAGCGCCGCCTCCCTCTGTCCTTTGGGGACCGCATTGACCCCGCTGCGCAGGGCCTCCGCAACCACCCCGCAGGCGGAAATGGCACAGGGGAGCGTGATTTTCCAGAAAGCACTCAGCTTCCAGCCTGTTCCTGGAACAATCAGGAAGAAGAAGTAGATGAAAAGCAGCGTGGGAACGCCGCGGGTAAATTCAATGAGGGCCGTGCAGAGCCACCGAAGGACGGGATTTCCGCGGATCTTTCCGCGCATCAGCAGGAAACCCATGCCAAAGGCCAGAGCGGAACCCACCAGCGCCGCTCCCAACGTGGTTACAAGCCCCTCGCCGAGGAACCTCCAGGTCGTCAGGCGCGCAAAGAAGAACCAGTATTTGGGCTGAAACTGTCCTGTGACAGCAAACTGCCGGACGATGGCCGCCAGGAGCCCCGCAAGCAGCAGCAGGGCGAGAATGGTGAACAGCCGAATCCTGCGGCGGGTTTTGGGGCCGGGCGCTTCGTACAGGACATCCTGTATCTCGGGTCTGTTCACCGCAGTATCCTCACTTTCCTGTCAATCCATCCGCCGAGGGCACCGATGAAAAGCGCCGTCAGGCAGTACAGCGCGGCGGAAATGGCAAAGGCCGTGACCCCGCCGGCGCTGCGGGTGTTGATGTAGGAGACAATCCCCGTCAGCTCCTGAGGGCGCAGGGGGACCTGGGAACCCAGGGAGGTCGTCAGCATGGTGGCGACCATCAGGTTGGTCATGGGCAGCACGCTGGAGCGCAGCGCCTGCGGAATCACAATTCTCCGGATAATCTGGAAAAAGGTCATCCCCAAGGCCCTCGCCGCCTCAATCTGCCCCGGATGGATCGTGTTCATTCCGCTCATCAGATGCTCTGAACAGAAAGCGGAGGGGATCAGGACAGTGGCGATCAGCACGCAGATTTCATACGGGAAAACGATGTTCAGATAGGGCAGCGCATAGACCAGCAGAATCAGAAGCGCTGCACCGGGGATATTGCGGAAGACCTGTACATAAAAGTTCCCGAAGACCCGCAGCGGGGAAATCGGGCAGACGCGAAGGACGGTGATGACAATGCCGATCACCACCGCGCCAAAAAACGAAAAAGCCGTCAGCCTCCATGTCGCAAAAAGCGCCTGGAGATAACGGTCGCCATACTGGGTCAAGAGGGCTGATATACTCATCGCATTCTCCCAAAGTTCGGGATCCCGGAGGAAATCTCCCGCCGGGATCCCGTTTGAAACTCCTGCTGTTATTCTCCAACGGTCGGAGCCTGGGGCACGGTTTCAATGCCGGTGCGCTCACCCAGGCTGATCTTCCACAGCTTCGCCCAGGTGCCGTCCTCGATCAGCCGGTTCAGGAAAGCGTTGACAAATGCCACGCCGTCAGAATCCTTCGGAAGGCCGATGCCATAGGGATCCAGCGGACCGAACACATCGCCGGCCACGGCATAGGCGCCGGGATTCTTGACGATGGAGTTGAGGATCAGGGTATAGTCGGTGACATAGGCGTCCGCCCGGCCCTGTTCCACAGCGGTACGGGCCTGCAGATCGTCCTCAAACTCCTGGGCAATGGCGTCGGGCGCAAATTCCGCCAGAATGCTGGGTCCGGTGGAGCCGGCCTGTGTGGCGACAATCTTGTCCGCAAGGCTGTCGACCCCGGTGATCTCCTGATTGCCTGCCTTCACCAGGATGGCCTGTTGAGAGGTGTAATAGGGGCCGGCGAATGAAATCACTTCCTGGCGGGAAGGCGTGATGGAATAGGTGGCAAACACCGCGTCCACCTGGCCGCTGGTCAGCACGGACTCCCGGGTGCTGGAATTGACCTGGGTAAGTTCATACTTGGTCTCATCCCCGAGAATGTATCGGGTCAGCAGTTCATAAAGACCGGCGTCAAAGCCCCGAATCCCGTTGTCCGTCTCATCCAGCTGGCTGAACAGGAAGGAGGTGCGGGTTCCGCCTACACGCAGAATTCCTGCTTCCCTGACAGCGGAAGCCCAGGTGCTGGCGGCGACGGTTTCATCCTCCGCGACAGGACCGGAGGCGATCAGGGCGTCGAAGGCGGCTTTGTCAATGGCAGTGGCCGCAGGTGCCTCCGCGAGAGCGGAGATGGAGAACAGAAGCAGCGCAAGGGCTGCGATAACGGACAGTATCTTCTTCATGATGAAATCCTTCTTTCTGGTTGAATTAAGTCCTTTTTCGTGAGATTCCTCTTTCAGCATCTGCAGGACATCGATCCGTCACCCTGCAGGGCATTCGGTCACACACCCCGCCAATTTGTCTTTGCATTTCTGATTCCCTCCGTTCATCCTACAGGAGACTTCCTGAAGACTGCCGCAATTGGCAGGGATAGAAGATCTTGAGCTGCTCATGGCACTCCGGCCGGAGGCGTACCGGCTTTACACCGGTCATCATACCTCCGGGCGGTGACCCGCCCCTGCCGGCAGCACCAACAGAGGAAGATCAGGCCTTCCGCGCCTGCGCATCCTTCGGTTCTCCGGTCAGGATCCGCCATGGCGCCTATCCCGCCCGAAGAATGAGGACATGATATCCTTCAATGATTATCAAGTCAATAGACAAACCCATCTTTAGCCATCGAAGTTCCGGATGGCCGGCCATAGGCATTTTCTATACCGTTCTCCACACGAGGTCATCCTCCGCGGCAGGATCCGCTCCTCCTCTTCAATAAACTGTTTTATCGATCAACTTCATCAATTTATTCTTGACAGCCTCCCCCTTCGGACTTACGATACCCCACATCATCAGATCTGTGCCGGGGTGGGTGATATATGACGCTTTACATGACTGTGCTTCCCTGAAAGCTGATCACAAAGTCAGCTCCTTTGGCATGCGCTGCATGCCCCGGCAGGCTTCCACTCCTGCATACGCAGGCAGATCACCGCCGTTTTCGCATGCACCTGTCCGGCCTCAGGGTAAGTTTCCGGTCAGGTGCTTTTTTCTTTGAGGAGGGATGAACATGGCAGACTGTCGCCGATACCATGGGGTTGTCACCGTTGACCCGGGTGTCCCGGATCAACGAACCCGGGTCCTTCGAAGCCGCAGGTCTGCCTGCGCAAGGGAGGGTCATCTTCGCGGGATCCGCGGCGCCGGAGGCGCCCAGGATACTCATTGACAGCGGTGCAGGTGCACCCGCATGACGCTTTTCCCCGGCCGGGGGACCGGGTTTTCAGCAAGGGACTATATGATGGGTGGGTGATATTTCATGACTTTGCAGCAGCTCAGCTATGTGGTGGCCATCTCGGAAGCGGGCACCTTCAACAAGGCGGCAGAAAGGCTCTTTATTTCCCAGCCCTCCCTGACCAGTGCGGTCAAGGAGCTGGAAAAGGAGTTGGGACTGACCCTGTTCAACCGGACAGGCCGCGGGGCAACCCTGACCGCGGACGGCAGCGCTTTTCTGCCGTATGCCCGCAGCGTACTGACACAGTTTGAAGGACTGATGGACGTATTCGGAAAACAGGGAAAACGCAGACAGAAGTTTGCGGTCTCCACGCAGCATTATTCCTTCGCGGTAAAAGCCTTTGTCCGGCTGACCGGCGGCCTGGATGTGGCCGAATATGAATTCGCCCTTCGTGAAACGCGCACAAAGCAGGTGATTGACGATGTGTCGGCGGCGCGAAGCGAGATCGGGATCCTCTATCTCAGCGATTTCAACCGCAAGGTCATCGAAAAAATGATGTCGGCCGGCAATGTGGTCTTCCATCCTCTGATTGACTGTCATGCCTATGTCTATCTGTGGAAAAAGCATCCGCTGGCAAAGAACCGCTCGATTTCCTTTGAGGACCTTGCCCCCTACCCCTGCCTGTCTTTTGAACAGGGGGATGAAAGCAATTTCTATCTGGCGGAGGAAATCCTGTCCACCAACAGTTATCCCCGGATGATCAAATGCTGTGACCGGGCCACCATCCTGAACCTGATGATCGGGCTTTACGGCTACACCCTGTGTTCCGGAATCATCTGCGAGGAGCTGAACGGCAGCGACTATCTTGCAGTTCCCTATGAAGCGGATGCGGAGAATCCCAACAGCCTCATGGAGATCGGATACCTGACGCGAAAGGACAGCCTGCCCAGCGAACTGGGAAAGCGGTACATCGAGGAGCTCAGGGCAACTCTGCTCGCAGAGAAGGGAGGCGCCCGGGATGCCCATCCGGAGCAATGAACAGGTGCCCGCTGTGCGATTGCGCATAAGGAACAGATTTTCGTCATGATGGTATCCCGGGCGACCCGTCAGGACATTCGCCATCCGGAGATTGCCATCCTGAATCCGATGCCGAACAAGGAGCACCCGGAGATGCAGGTCGTCCTTCCTGCGCCAGTACACACAGCTGCCGTCACATCACGGAAGAGACTCTGCTGAGGGTACCGGGCCTTTTTCCGGGTCAGGAACCATTGAATCAGAAAAGGCCGGGAACTGCCTGCTGCACGGCAGGGCGAATGCGGACGGTTCATCACGGGACATCCTGAATAAAGCCGTGCTGCCTTTCCAGCTGAAATCTGTTCGGGGCCAGGCGAAGGGGATTGCTCCATTGATTCCGGCACGGCATTCTTCCTGAAACAATCCGTCAGGGATTCCACTGTTCCCGTGGAAAGACCTGTCCCCCTCTGCTTTTTGCCAATTGGCGAAATGACGAGGTCTGCCAGCAGCTCCCTGTCGTCCGGGCCTGAATCTCCGGATGGAGAACCTATAGTCTCTGCCTATGGAGATCCATTCGCCATTCGTATTGGACAATAATCTACTTCATCGATAGAATTAGTGCATCAAAGAAAGGAGGGCTCACAGATGACGAGACGATGTCCCCGCAGCGCAGCCTGCCGCACCTTCGTTCCCGCTCTGTTGAGCCGGAATCGAATGCACCGTGCGATCCCCCGGCAGACACAGTCCGGGTTTCAGCTTTCTTTCATTCCCGGCCCGGATCCGGGATGCACTTTTGACAGATGATTCAGAAA
>OMRS01000055.1 GCA_900313545.1 uncultured Eubacteriales bacterium
AATCGCTTCAAGCAGTGGATCATCCAGGGAGCGGCCGTTCTGGCCGTTCTGACCGGAGCCGTGTGCTACGGATACGGTTATGCCGTGTGCCACGGGATGCGACTGTCCTCCCTCGTGCGCGCCCTCCTGGCCATGTGCCGCATGTTTGCGGGGGTCAATGACCTGCAGAGCATTGCATCGGCCCCGCTCATGGCCCGTCCCTGGATGCAGACGCTGTTCTGGGCCGGACATTTCATGGCCTTTTACGTCACCGCCAGCGCCGCCATCGCGACCCTGGGCGAGCAGCTGCTGCGCCAGATTCGGGTGACGCTGCTCAGAAGGGGGACGCTGCTGCTCATCTACGGCATCAACGCCCGGTCCGTGGCCTATGGACGGCGCCTTGCCCGGGACAGGGACCACGCCGTGGTCTTTGTGGATCAGGAGGACGGCGGGGCCTTTGAGGAGAGCATCCGCGCCTTCGGGGCCGTGGCGGACAGGGGCCCGGAGGCCATCCGGGGCAGCCGGCGCTTTTTGAGGCGCCTCAACATGGAGCCCGGGAGCCGGAAGATGGAGGTGGCTGCCCTGCACATGGATGGAAGGCGGAATCTGGCCTATGCCCGTGACCTGCTGGAATCCATGACGGCGGAGGGCATCAGGCCCTCCCAGATCCGCCTTGTGGCCGCGGGCACCGGCGATGAGGTGGCGGCGCTCCAGTCCATGGGCGGCAAGGGCTACGGCAGCGTGTACGCCTTTGATGACTATACGCTGACCGCCCGCCTGATGCTTCGGGACCATCCGCCCTGCAACCTGATCTCCTTTGATGAAAACGGACGGGCGCGGGAAGACCTGCATGTGGTGATCCTGGGCTTTGGCTGCATGGGCCGGGCACTGCTGTCCCAGCTGGTTGTCAACGGCCAGTTCTGCGGCAGCGCCTTCCGGGCGGACATCTTTGACCCCGCAGCCCAGGCGGGCTTTTTGTACGGGCACCCCATGATGCGGACCTACGATATCCGTTTCCACAATGTGAGCGGGGCGTCTGAGGAGTTTTACAGGTTTCTGGACAAATACAGGGGAAGCATCCGGCTGATCTGCCTGTGCACCGGCACCCAGGAAAAGAACCGGGAAATGGCGGGGGACATCACCCGCTGGTATCACTGGGGCGAAATGCCGCCCCTCATCCTGCACGCCACCCGGGAGCGCTATTTCTGGATCGATGAATCGCGAAGGGAAATGCGCTCCCCCCACTTCTTTGACCGGGACGGCCTGGACCTGGAGGAAATGGACGCCATGGCCATGCAGGTCAACCACGTCTACTGTCAGGAGATGGGGTCCGTCGATGATGCCAGCAGCGAATGGGAACGCTGCGACTATGCCAGCCGCCAGGCCAGCCGCGCCAGCGCGGACTTCTATCCGGCCATGCTGCGCGCCGCCGGCAGGACGGCTTCGCAGGTGCTTTCGGGCCAGTGGCCGCCGCAGGGCGCCATGCTGGAGAACCTGTCCGTCACCGAGCACCTGAGATGGTGCGCCTGTCAGGTGGTGGAGGGGTATTCCCCCATGCCCCGGGAGGTGTGGGAGGAGCGCGCCGCGCGCTACAGGGAGCAGCTCTCCCGCGGGGAGAAGCCGTCCCTGCGCATCGGGAAGGATCCCGAAAGGCGCCTGCAGGCGTGCCTGATCCCCTGGGAGGACCTGGATGAGCTGTCCCGCCGGGAAAACGAGGTGACCGGCGGGCATGTGGATTACCGGCAGATGGACCGCAACAACGTGATCATGCTCTCCCGGGTCCTCATGGCCCGGAAGGGCAGGGAGAAGCCAGCAGATGAGTGAGTTTGTCTACGATGCGTTTATCAGCTACAGCCACCGGGACATGGCCTGGGCAAAATGGCTGCAGCACCGGCTGGAGACCTTCCATGTCCCCCGGGAGATTGCGGGGGAGAGGATGGGCAGACGGCGCCTGAGGGTGTTCAGGGACCAGACGGACCTGGCCGGCGCGGAGCTGCAGGCGTCCCTCAACCGGGAGCTGGAAAAATCCCGGTTCCTGGTGGTGATCTGCTCCCCTGCAAGCGCGGCGTCCCGGTGGGTGGACGAGGAGATCCGCACCTTCCGCCGCCTCGGGCGCAGGGACCGGATCATCCCCTTCATCGTCTCCGGCGAGCCCATGAGCGATCAGCCGGAGCTGGAGTGCTTTCCTCCCTGTCTGCGTACCGGGGAAGAGGAGGATGACCCCCTGGGGGTCAACATCCAGGAGATCGGGCGCGGCAAGGCGTTGCTCAAGCTGGTCTCCGTGCTGCTGGAGGTGCGCTTCAACCGCCTGGTGGACCGGGAAAAACAGCGCCGGCGGCGTACGCTGCTGGTGATCTGCGCCCTGTGCACGGTGACCCTCGCGGTGACCGGCACCCTTCTGGCCAGCAACATCTCCATCTCCCGCAGCAACCGCAGGATGAAGTTTGACATCTACGGCGCTGCTCTGGTGGCCCTGGCCCGAAAGGAGTCCATGGAGCAGGAGGAGGTGGAGTTCCTGGAGGATTCGGCGGAGGAGGGAAACGTTGAGGCCATCCTGATGCTGGCGGACTGCTACCTGCGGGGCTGGGGCGTCGGGGTGGACCCCGAAAAGGCGTTCATGTGGTACGGACGGGCCGCGGAGGCGGGAAACCCCCAGGGAATGATCGGACTGGCCAACTGCTACCTCTCCGGAGTGGGGACGCAGGAGGATCCGGAGAAGGTCTTTGAATGGAACCTGAAGGCCGCCCGGGCCGGAGATCCCGCGGGCATGGTGAACGTGGCCGCCTGTTATGAGGACGGCTACGGCACTGCGCCAGGCGGCCGGGACGCCCTGCGCTGGTACCAGAAGGCGGCCAGGCGGCGGTATGATCTGGGTATGTTTCACCTGGCGAGATGCTGTACCCAGGGCATCGGCATGCCCCCCAACAACTATGCCGCCTTCCTGTGGATGCGGGAGCTGGCCCGGGACGGGAACCTGGATGCCATGTACAACGTGGGCCTCATGTACCAGTACGGATACGGCACGGGGGAGGATCCCCGGGAGGCCTACGGGTGGTACAGAAAGGCGGCGGACGCGGGATCCCCGGAGGCCATGCGCATGACGGGGTGGTGCGTCGAGCACGGCTACGGCATTGACAGTGTCCCCCTGGAGTGGTACCTGCGCGCCGCGCAGGCCGGGGATGCCGAGGCCCTGGGCGAGGTGGAGCGTCTCATGGGGACGGCCACGGCGCAGGAGGCCGCGCGCGCAATTGAGGAAACCCCGTGATGCTGTTACAATACGCATATCCGGCTTGAATAAGGAGAAGATCATGAAGTTTACCAAGATGCACGGCTGCGGGAACGATTACCTGTATGTCAACTGTTTCAGGGAACAGGTGGAGCAGCCCCGGGAGGTGGCCAGAAAGCTGAGCGAGCGCCACTTCGGCGCAGGCAGCGACGGCCTGGTGCTCATCTGTCCGTCCGAACGGGCGGATCTGAGGATGATCATGTACAATGCGGACGGCTCCAGGGGGGACATGTGCGGCAATGCCAGCCGCTGTATCGGGAAGTACGCCTATGAGCGGGGGCTTGTGCGCAGCACGGAAATGACCCTGGAGACGGATTCGGGCATCCGTTCCCTCCGCCTGCAGGTGGAGGGCGGCAGAGTGACCTGCGTGACGGTGGACATGGGCATTCCGGAGACGGACTGCGCCCGTGTCCCCTGCCTGCTCGGGCAGGGAGTGGTCCTGGAGGCCCCCGTGAGGGTGGAGGGGCGCACCTTTGGCGTCACTCCGGTGAACACGGGAAATCCCCACGGGGTCATCTTCATGGAGGAATCCGTGGAGGACTTCCCCCTTTCGCACTTCGGCCCGCTGCTGGAAACCCATCCGGCGTTCCCCAGAAAGGCCAACATCGAGTTTGTCAACGTCCTGGAGAGGGGAAAGCTGCGCATGCGGGTCTGGGAGCGGGGCAGCGGGGTGACCCTGGCCTGCGGCACCGGGGCCTGCGCGGCCCTGTGCGCGGGCGTGCTTCTGGGGCGCTGCGACAGACGGGCCCATGTGCAGCTGGACGGCGGGGTGCTGGAGATCTCCTGGGACGAGGAGAGCGGACATGTGCTGATGAGCGGCCCGGCGGCCTTCGTCTATGAGGGAAACTGGCCGCTGGAAGAATGAGCCGCCGCGCCCGCTCCCGGGACATGACCCGGGGAGAACCGGCCATGCTGATTCTCCGCTTCGGCATTCCGGTGCTCTTTGGAAGCGTGTTTCAGCAGCTGTACATTCTGGTTGACGCGCTGGTCATCGGGCAGGCGGAGGGCGTGCTTGCCCTGACGGCGGTTTCGGCATCCAGCTGGATCGTCTGGGCGGTGGAACACATGTGCCTGGGCATGACCCAGGGATTCAGCGTCCAGGTGGCCCAGGACTTTGGAGCCGGCAGGGCGGACAGACTGCACCGGACGATTGCAAGGTCCGTGGTGCTTTCCGTCTGCATTGCCGTGGTGATGACCGTTCTTCCGCTGTGGCTGCTGACGCCCTCCCTCCGGCTGATGCAGATGCCTCCGGAGGTGCTCCCCATGACACAGGTCTATCTGAGGGTGATCCTCTCCGGCGTGCCCCTTCATGTGGGCACGTGCCTGTGCTCCGGGATCCTGAGCGCCATGGGCAACAGCCGTACGCCCTTCCGGGCGCTGGCGGTTTCGTCCCTGGCCAATGTGGCGGGGGATCTGCTGCTGGTGGGCGTGATGCACATGGGCGTGGGGGGAGCGGCCCTGTGTACGGTGCTTTCCAAGGGGATTTCCCTGGCGGTCTGCCTGGGGGCGCTGCTCCGGTCGGGGGTGCTCGGCCTGCGGCGCAGCGACCTGCGCCTTGACAGGGAAAGCCTGCGCCTGCTGCGCCTGGGCATTCCCATGGCGCTGAGCAACCTGACGGTGGCCGTGAGCGGCATGGTGCTCCAGCGCATGGCCAACAGCTTCGGCGTGATCGCCGCGGCGGGCTACAACACCGCCTCGACGCTCCAGAGCCCCCTGGAGGAGACGGGCATGGCCATCGGGCACGCCGCAGGCACCTTTGCGGGACAGAACACCGGAGCGAACCTGCCCCGCCGCGTCCGGGACGGCGTCCGCAAAGCCGGATGGATGGCCGCGGGGACCGGCGTGCTGCTGGGACTGCTGGTGGCTGCAAACGCCCGCGGCATCCTGTCCCTGTTCGTGCATGCGGAGCCGCAGATGGAAGAGGCGGTCCTGGATGGCGCGACCCGTTTCCTTTACTATATCTGCGCTGGCCTGCCCGTGCTGTACCTTCTGTTTGTGCTGCGCCATTCCCTTCAGGGGATGGGCAATACCCGGGTCCCCTTCCTGACCGGGGTGGTGGAGCTGGTGGCGCGCATCTCCCTGGGGCTGCTGCTGCCCCCCCTGATGGGAATCTCGGGCGTGTATGTGGCGGAGGTTTCCGCCTGGATTGCGGACACGCTGCTGCTGGCGGCGGGGTACCGGAAGACCCTGTCAGTACTGGAACGAACCGGCCGGGAAACAACGGAGGCCGGAGAATGGAGGAAATGAAAATGAAAAAAATCGGGTGCGCTCTGCTTGTCTGCTGCCTTGCGGCGCTGTCGGCGCTTGCCTGCGCCAAGACGCTCTCCCCGCTGGAACTGACCGGGGACCTGTTTTCCCTGACGGAAGGCAACTACTTTGCCCGACTGTCGGACCTTGACAGGATCTACAGCGGCGGGACCTTTACCGCCAGGCTGTATGTCCAGGATATCTACGATGCGGACGCCGTCCGCTCGCTGGCCCCCGGGGACACCCTGAAAGTGGCGGGAAAAAGCTTCACCGTCAAGAGCGTCAGCCCTGTGGACAACGGGGTCGAAGTCATTCCCCGGGAGGACTTTGGCGGATACATTGTCATGGTCCAGGTGGCCGCGGACCAGGCCGTGGCCATGGTCAATGACTGCATCATCAGCTCCCCGGTGGGCGAGATCCGCGTCATGATGCCCCTGCACAATGACTTCGTGTTTACCGAGGATGGGGATGGCGAGGAAGTAGTCAGCCTGAACCAGGACCAGTTCGCGGCCATGGTGGACCGCGACAAAAGGTATACGGGATTCACCGAGTACAACACCACCCTGCGCCTGAAGGACGGGATGGTGGTGGCCATCCGGCACCAGCCCTACCCGGAAGAGCTGGACATGGACTGAGGAGGAGCACGCTCCGGCTTCAGCGGGCGGAACCTCCGGGATTTGGATAAAAAGTCAGGAAAATGATATGCTTTTTCTTTCATTTCGCGTATAATGCCGTATTAATGGACTGATGTGGAGGTGTGAGCATGTACAGGGATAAGCTGTGGCGGGTGTTTGAGGGAAAGCCGGGGAAAACGGTCGTGGAGTCCCTCAGCCATACCTCGTTTGATGACATGTTCGAATTCAGCATCCGTTCGGATCACTATCACAATCTGTACCACCGCTCCACCAAGTACCACATTCCGGTGCTTGAAGGGCGCTATTCCCAGTTTTACCGGTATTCGCTCAACTATCTGGTGCACCCCGATGACCAGGAGCTCTTCCGGGAGCTCCTGGCCCCCGAGCGCATGGCGGAACGGATGGCGGACCCCAATTCCACGGGAATTCACGGACAGGAGTGCCGCGTGCGCGTCGTGGGCGGGGACTGGATCTGGACCCGGCAGATTGTGGTGTACGGCATGGCCTGCGGCCTGGAGGAAGGCACCGCCCGCTGCTACATCTATGACGTGCAGATCCAGCATGACCGGGAGGCGGGCGGGGAGGGCATCTCCCCGGCCGTGCGCTACGGCCTTTCAAGGGATGATGTCACGGGCCTTCTGCAGGAGTACAGCTTTTTTTCGCTGGCCCAGGACATGCTTTCCTCCATCTCCGGACAGTGGTGCATCGTGGATATCGACATCGAGCACCATACCCTCTTCACCGAATGGTTCGGCTACGAAAAGGAGCATTACCTCCTGGCGGAATTCGGCCGGAAGATCAAGGCGCTGATCCGTAAAGTCGGCGGCATTGCCGGCTACCGGGGCGCGGACCATTTCACGTTGATGATGCCCTACAACGAGGAGAAGATCCGGGAACTGCAGGTCAGCCTGCAGAAGAGCGTGCGAAGCCAGTCCCACATGGAGGGATTTGCGCCCATGTTCGGCATCGCCATGATTGACGGCTCCAGCGATCAGATCGTGGATTACTTCAACCATGCCGTCATCACCACCGAAGGCCTGAGAAATGACTACCGCACCCGCATCCGCGTGTTTGATCCCCTGATCAAGAGGACCCAGGAGGAGGAATACAAGCTCCTCAATGAGTTCCAGCACGCCATTGAGGACGGGGAAATCTGCTTCTGGCTCCAGCCCCAGTGCCGGGTCTCCAACGGGAAGCTGATCGGCGCGGAATCCCTTGCCCGATGGCAGCGAAAGGACGGAAGCCAGGTGCCCCCGGCCAAGTTTATCCCGCTGCTGGAAAAGTTCGGTCTGGTGACCCAGCTCGACCTGTATATCTGGGAAAGCGTGTGCCGGTGGATCCGTTCCATGATGGACCAGGGACGCGCCATGGTGCCCATTTCGGTGAATGTGTCCCAGCTGGATATCTTCACCATCGACATTCCCGTGCACTTTGAACAGCTGACGAAGAAGTACCGGATCCCCGCTTCCTCCCTGAAGATTGAGATCACCGAATCCGCCTATGTGGAGGATTCCAGCAAGGTCCGCGACACGGTGTCCACACTGCGTTCCCTGGGGTTCATGGTGCTCATGGATGACTTTGGCAGCGGCTATTCCTCCCTGAACATGCTGCGCTCGGTGAACGTGGATGTCATCAAGCTGGACGCCCAGTTCCTGCGCATCGAGGAGAAGGAGGAGCAGAAGGGCATCAACATCATCGAGTCCATCATCAACATGGCAAAGACCCTCCACACCCCGGTGATCGTGGAAGGCGTGGAGACCCGGGAGCAGGCGGAATTCCTGACAGGCATGGGATGCCGGTACATGCAGGGGTTCTATTATTACCGGCCCATGCCCGTGGAGCGCTTTGAGAAGATGCTGGAGGACAGCCGGATGATCGACGGGGAGGGGCTTCTCTTCCAGTCCAACCGCCAGATGCGGGTACGCGAGATGCTGGATGAGAGCATCTACAGCGATACCATGCTCAATGCGATTCTGGGGCCGGTGGCTTTTTACAACGTGCATGACGGACAGGTGGACATCGTCCGCTACAATGAACAGTTTTATGAACTGGTGGGGATTCCCCTTTCATTGCTGAATGAGCGCATGAACGACATTGGGCGTTTCATTTTTCCGGAGGACCGGGAGAAGTTCATGGATCTGCTTGACAAGGCCGAGCAGGACCGGTTCAACGGGGCGCGGGGGATCGTCCGGGTGTACCTGCCGGATGACACGCTCACCTGGATTTCTCTCAAGGCCTATTGTACCGGAGAGGATCAGGAAGGCAAAAAGTTCTACGTCTCCATGCAGGACGTCTCGGAGATGCAGTATGTCAATGCGGATCTTCCGGGCGGCTATTTCCGCTGCACGGTGGAGGATGGCATGCGTTTCCTCTATGTCAGCCCGACCTTTGAGGAGATGGTGGGATACACCTGGGAGCAGATCGAGGAACGATTTGACAACCGCCTCATCAACATGATCCATCCGGGGGACCGGCACATGGTGGAGGAGCAGAGCCGGGACATCGCCAACGGAGAGAGGGTGTCCCTGAGGCCCTACAGGCTGATGAGCAGCAGCGGAGAGGACATTTTCGTGGCGGAGCAGACCCGCCTGACGAAGATGTTCGGTGCCCAGTGCTGGCAGAGCATGGTGATCGACGTGACCGAGGTCATGAAGACGAAGCATCAGCTCCACCTTCTTGAAAAATACTATACCGACAGCCTGATGTTCATGAGAGAGACGCCCGGCGGCCGGCACTTTGAATTTCTCACCTACGGTCTTGAGAATGAACTGGGAATGGACCGCGAGGAGGCCCTTCGCCATCTCAATGACGGGACCTATATGTCCTGGATCAGGAGCAGCAACATCGTGCGTGACGGCAGGGTGACCCTGGGTGAAGGAACGCGCCGGGTGGAGATCGGCCTGCCGGGAGGCGAAAACCTCATCCTGCAGATCAAGCGTTACGTGGTTTCGGAAGAAGGAGAGGACACCACCCGGATTGTGGTGGTCCGCAGGGACGACCGGGTCGAGAAGGTCTGAAATCAGGCAGCCCCCGCATCCGGCAGGATGCGGGGGCTGCTTGTGCCTGATTATGCAAAATAGGTGGAGAGGAGACGGTTGACCAGGGCGCCGTCCGCCTTTCCCCTGACCCGGGGCATGAGAACCTTCATGATCTTTCCCTTGTCCTTCGCCGTGGGCGCGGAGAGGCCGAGCTCTGAGAGCACCGCGTCAATGACCCCGCGGATTTCCGCCTCGTCCATCAGGCGGGGCGCAAATTCGGCGTAGATGCCTGCGCGCAGGCGTGCTTCCTCAATGAGGTCGGTGCGCTCCGCCGGCGTGGTTTCCAGGGTTTCCTGGGCCTGCTTGATCTCATGGAAGATGACCGCATTCTCCTCCTCCTCGGTCAGGTCGGCGCGCTTGTCGATCATCTTCGACTTGAGCGCGGACAGGAGCAGGGAAAGGGCATCCTTGCGCGCCTTGTCCTTGTCTTTCATGGCCTGCATCATGGCGGCCCGTACGGTATCGATCTTCGACATAACAACCTTCCTTTCATCAGGTGAACTTGCATTTCCGGATTCCGGGCCATTGTACTGCGCTCCCCTGAGGGCGTCAATGCCGCATGCGCACTCAGGCGGAGAAAGGGGGCACGGAGAGGGGAAAAGAGCCGGGAGACCGTCTGAGACGGAATGTCCGGAAAACAGGAGGAGTGGCTCCCTCCGGCAGATGCTCCGTGATGAGGGCGTCTGCCATATGGAAACGGGGGAGCGCCCTATTCCGCGCCGCATCGTTTTCGGTCAGATCCGCGGTCACTGCGGATGCTCCGGGATGACGGGCGAGATCAGGGGAAGGCCCTCGTCCGGAGGGAAGAAGGTGCTGAATGACCGGCAGCGGGATGCAAGGGCCTGATGAAGTGAAGACAGAGGTGGGACGTGCCTGCTGCCGGCATCGGGTCGCAGTGACCGGAAGCCTGTCCGCGCGCGGCCCCGGGGGAAAACGGTTCCCGGATGTACCGGAAGACGATCAACACGCAAAATGATCGTGCCATGGTCCTTGCTTTCTGCTCACTTCAGGCTTATGATAGAAGGTGGTTGACGGGAATACGGCTTTTCTGCCCTGGCGGAGATCGGCTCCGACGGATGAATGCGGGAAAGGTTCCCGCGTGCTGCCATGCAGGTCTCGCCTGCCGGCGGCACACAATGAAGTACAGGCGGAATGCCGGAAAGAGAAGAACTGATGAAAATACTGTTTACTTCGGAAAGCGTGACACAGGGCCATCCCGACAAGGTCTGCGACCAGATTGCGGACAACCTGCTGGATGCCTATCTGGCCGGAGACCCCCAGTCCCATGTGGCCTGTGAGGTCACCGCCATTACGGACAAGGTGCATGTCTTTGGAGAAATCACCTCCAAAACCCCGGTAAATGTGGAGCAGGTCGTGCGGGAGACCATCCGCAGCATCGGATATGATGTCCCGGGAATCGGATTTGATGCGGACACCTGCGAGGTGACGGTGAATCTGCATGAGCAGTCCCCGGATATCAACATGGGGGTCAGCCGCCATGATCCCGAGGAGGACGGCGCGGGGGACCAGGGCATGATGTTCGGATTTGCCTGCCGGGAGACCCCCAGCCTCATGCCCCTGCCCATCGAGCTGGCCCATGCCCTGACCGTTCGCCTGGAGAAGGTGCGCAAGGAAGGCATTGTGCCCGAGCTGCTGCCTGACGGCAAGGCGCAGGTGACCGTGGAGTATGAGGACGCCCACCCGGTCCGGGTGGACACCGTGGTCGTTTCCAGCCAGCACACCGAGGCGATCAGCCAGGAGAAGCTGAAGGAAAGGATCATCGAAGAGGTGATCAAAAAGGCCATCCCGGCGGACCTCATGGATGAAAAGACCCGCTTCCTCATCAATCCCACAGGCCGTTTCCTGATCGGCGGTCCCGCCGGTGACAGCGGACTGACCGGCAGAAAGCTGGTGGTGGATACCTATGGCGGCTATGCCCATCACGGCGGCGGCGCCTTCTCCGGCAAGGACGCCAGCAAGGTGGACAGAAGCGGCGCGTACATGGCCCGGTATCTTGCCAAGAATGTGGTGGCGGCAGGACTGGCGGACCGCTGCGAGATTCAGGTCAGCTATGCCATCGGCGTTGCGCAGCCCGTCTCCGTTCTGGTCAACACCTACGGGACCGAAAAAGTGCCCCACGAGAAGATCGAGGCGCTGGTCAGGTCCGTGGACATGCGCCCGGGAGCCATTATCCGCAGGTTCAACCTGACCAGTCCGTGCTTTGCCAGGGTCTCCTGCTACGGGCACTTTGGAAGCAATGCTGAGGATATGCCGTGGGAAAAGACGGACCTGGCCGAAGAATGGAAACAGGCGGCCAGGGCCTGATCAAAACCAGTTTCAACCTTCCGGGGCAGCCGATGGCTGCCCCTTTTTCCGGATTCTGGGGCGGAGCGCAGACCGCCGGACGGGATTCCGTACCTCAAACCGGGTCCTGCGGATGCTGCCGGCGGCCCGGTTCCCCTGGCCTTCCGCTTTGCGCTGTTTCTGGCCCTCATTCATTCTGACCACCAGGAGATGTATCATGGAACATGCCACCTGCAATTCCTCCCGGCCCTCCGTCTTCCGGCTCATTGCGCTGGATATTGACGGGACGGCGCTTGACAGCAGCAAAAAGGTCCCGGAGAGCGTCATTCATGCGGCAGCGCAGGCCGCCCGGATGGGAAAGACGCTGGTCTTCTGCAGCGGCCGGTCCGTGTCGGAGATGGAGGAAGTGCACAGGGCCCTGCCCATGATCCGCTACGGGGTCTTTTCAAGCGGCGCGGGCATCTATGACTATGCTTCAAGGACAGCCTTTGAGCTGCAGGGACTCAGCAGGGAACAGGTCCGCGCCATCCTGGCGGCGGCCGCAAAGCGGGAGATCATGCCCCACCTGTCCTTTGCGGGACGGGATGTGATCCAGGAATCCCACCTTCAGAATCTGGAACGGTATCACATGGGAGTGTACCGGCCCATGTACGAGAGGGTCATGACCCGGGTGGAGGACATCTTTGCCTACGGGGCCTCCTGCGGGGAGAACCCGCTCAAGCTGAACCTCTATCATGCGGACCCCGCGGAGCGGGAACAGACCCTGAGGGAACTTGAGGGGCTGGGGCTGGAGAGGGTCTATTCTGAAGTCTCCTCTCTGGAATGCTCCGCGTCGGGGGTGGACAAGGGACAGGGCCTGCTGCGGCTGTGCAGGCGGCTCGGCATCCCGATGGAGGCGTGCATTGCCGTCGGAGACGGGGACAATGACCTGCCGATGCTGCGCGCTGCGGGAAGGGGCATCGCGATGGGAAACGCATCTGAGCGGGTCCGGGCGGCGGCGGACCTGGTGGTTCCCGATCTGGACCATGACGGGTGCGCCGTGGCAATCCGTCTGCTGATGGGAGAAAAGCCCTGAAGGAAATCCGCAGGGGCCGTATGCGCCTTTGACATTCGCCGGGGCGAAAAAAGCCGGCGGCAGAGATGCCGCCGGCTTTTTTTGTCCCGGGAGGCTTACACCGAGATCTCGGAAATGGCCCTTTGGAGGATGGCCTCGGGGTCTGCCCCGTCGATGTCAAGGCCGCAGGCCTGGATGAGACGGACATCCGCAATGCCGTAAAAGTTTTCCGCGAGGGAGCGGAGATAGCCAAAGCCAAACTCCTCCGGGACAAAGCTGCCTCCCGCGGTGGACACATAGAACAGCCGCCGGGCGCTGCAAAGGCCTTTGGGATAACCCTGCGGGGTATATTTGAAGGTGATTCCCAGGACGTTGATCTGCTCGATATACTGCTTGAGCGAAGCCGGGAAGGACAGGTCCCAGTAGGGTGCCGCAATGACGATCTGGTCAGCGCGCGCAAACTGGCGGGCCATGTCAAAGAGGGGATGGTCAAAGGACGAGTCGGCGATGAGGCCGTCCCTCAGGGTCAGAAAGGACTGGTCAGCCACGGGAAAGGAGACCCGGGACAGGTTGATCTCCTCGTAAGGCTCCCCAAGGGCGGAGAGAAGTGCGCCGGCCAGACGGAAGGTCCTCGATTCCGGACGGACACAGGCGTTGACAAACAGGATCATGGTTTTCCTCCTTCAGGCGGGCAGCGCCCGGCGGGGTGACCGCGATGTTTTGATGATGCCTGATTCTATCACAGAAGACCGGAGGCGTTCATCGGTTTTGAGGAAAAATCCCCGGCGCAGGGAAGACCGGGAAGCCCGGGTGAGGACAGGCCAGGGGAGCCGGTTCCGGGGGAGGGCGGACACTTCGGTTTTTTCCATGGAGCGGCGGGGGATGACGGCGAAGGAGGGAGGGAATCCGCGGCTCTCCTCGTCGAAGAGCTGCACTTCGCAAAATAAACTGTTTAGAAATCCGGAGAGGAATCAGTCGGATTATCCGAGTGATCAGCATGAATTGTAAGTATTAACATGTAAATCTGCACAGGGTGGAGGAGAATTCCTGTCCAGAAATGACAAAAGAAAAAAGTGACACCCAAATGCATTGTGAAGGAGGGGGTGGATGGATATAATGTGCGCGTGCTGAGGGGCATGTGATTATTGTAACATAATGACAACTCCGGACTGTGGAACAGGGAATGCCTGAAACCGAAGGTCACGGCAGGAGGATAGATGCCCGGCACACAGACAGAGAGGCTTGGCAGGCGAACACAGGCGGTCGCGTCCATGTACGGTTCTGAGCAGAAGTCAGGGAGCCGGTGTCAGGGGAGGCGTACTGTCCGGAGGTGCAAGATGAATAAGCTGGATCTGATCGGGAAAAGGTTTGGAAAACTGACAGTGGTCTCCCTTGCCGAGGGAACGAAGAACGGCTATCTCTGCTGGCTGTGCAAATGTGACTGTGGAAATGAGAAGATCGTCACAAGCCAGGCGCTGAGAATCGGGCATACGAAATCCTGCGGATGTCTGAAGGAAGGCAGAATTGAAGTCCTCGGAATGAAATTTGGAAAACTGAGCGTACTGGAACAGATCCCGACCGGGGAGGGAGAGGACAAGCTCTACCGCTGCAGGTGCGAATGCGGAAGAGAAGTGTTTGCCAGACGAAAGGAACTTCTGCTGTTCAGCAAGAGAAGCTGCGGATGTGCCAGACGGGTCAAAAAGACTCCGGCGGTTGAAACCAGATCCTGATGAACGCTGTTTCTGACAGCAACGCCCGGGAGTATCAGAATCTGCCGCGAACGCGGACGCGACTGATGCTTTGAAGTGAGGAAATCACAAACGGAAGCCCCGCACGGACTCGTGCGGGGCCTTGCATATTTCCGGAAGTCCTGCGGAAAGTGACGGTCCTTTGGTGTCAGGAGCCGGAGGCCTGCAGGATGGAAAAACGCCGGAAGACCTCCTCACGTGACCGGAGCCCTTCGCTGGCCCCCAGACATTCCACGATGCAGGAGGCTGTCGCACAGCCAAACAGGGCACAGTCCCGGAGGGAATACCCCATCAGGCGGGCATAGAGGAAGCCCGCAGCGAAGGAGTCCCCGGCCCCGGTGGTGTCAACAGTCCGGGAAACAGGGTAGGCGGGGACCTCATGCAGCTGCGAGGCGGTGCGGATGAGGGCGCCCCGGCTGCCAAGCTTGACAACAGCGCAGCCCACCCCGGCATCATTGAGCATCCGGGCACACTCCCGCACGTCCCTGACTCCGGTAAGCCGGATGGCCTGATCCTCGTTGGGAAAGAAAAAGTCCAGATGCGGCAGGATGTTTTCCAGATCGCGGAGGGTTTCACCGGCCTTGGGGCTGGACATGTCTGCAGCCAGAATGCGCCCGGGACGGGACTTGATCCGGGCAAACAGCCGTTCCATCTCCGGAATTCCGGTGCGCGGGGAGACGAACATGCCGGGAAAGCAGACGAGATCAGCTGCGCTGTCCACGTGGGGAAGGTAGGTGTCATCTGTCAGGCGGCGCATGCTGCCGCGGGGGTTGGTCAGAAAAAAACGCTCTCCGTCGGGACGGACCAGGACGAGGTTGATGCTGGTGGTCAGCTGTGCATCCCTGCGGATCCGCGAGGTCGACACGCCCCGGGAGGAGAGAAAGCGCAGCAGCATCTCCCCGGCTTCATCCCGGCCGACGGCGGAAACCAGGTCGACCTGCGCGCCCAGGCGGTGCAGGATGACCGCTTCGTTGAGGGCATTGCCGCCGCAGGACATGCGGATGTCCTCCGCGGGCAGGGAACCCTCTGAGAGGGCGGAAAAATCCACCGGACGGGCCAGAATATCCACGTTGACGGGACCCAGGAGGGTCACGGACGGACGGACGGCTTCAGGAAGCGTCATCGGGGGTACCTCCTTGCAGATGCAGAAATGATGCGGCATGCGGAACCGGCGGGAAGGAACGACAGGGCGGAGATCAGAAGTCCAGGCGGTACACCCGGCTGTCTTCTCCGTGGACATCCTTGAGCAGGCCGGTGAAGCGGCATCCGTATTTTTCGTACAGGCCCACTTCGCCGGTGGAAATGTACAGTGCATGGTGCCCCTCTTCTGCCGCCAGATTTCTGGCGGCGTCCAGAAGCCGGCCGAAGCAGCGGCGGCCGCGGTAGACGGGGAAGGTGTAGACGAAGCCCACCCACGGCGTCAGGGAGGGTTCACGGATGTCATCCTGCTCGGCGAGGGTGCAGAAGGAAACCAGGCTGTCCCCGTCCGTCAGCAGCAGAAGACGGGTCGTCTCCCCGCACAGATGCCGCAGCTCATGGTTTTGAAGAAGCCGGCACAGGAAACGTCCGGCCTCCCAGCTGCAGGTCCTGAGCTGACTGAGCCAGTGATCCTGCCGGTCACAGGAGAAATACTCAATGATCTTCATAAAGAAACCCCTCTTTCAGGACGGCGCCCCTGTCTTCGGAATATCTGCGCTCATGGTACTCCCGCTGGGGCGGTATTTCAACCCGAATGTGCCCGGACGCTGGGGACGCAACGGGAAGACGCCTTTTGAAAAAGAAGCCGGCGGAACTGCTTGCAAATCCGATCATAAAGAGTAAAATAATTACGAAGAGACAGAAGAAACTGTCACAGGACGCGCGGTGACGAGATTCCGGGAGAGGGGCGGCACCCTGCGGAAAAAGAAAGGAGAATTCCCATGGCAAAAGACACGGCATTCAAACCCAAGAAAAGCTCCGCAAGGATGATTCGCATCCTTTTGACCGCGATTTTCATTGTGAAAGTGGTGGCCACCATCCTGGGAACCATCGTCACCCTGGTTTCCGCCTCCAGCGTGACAAAGACCCTTGTGACAACGGCAAATGACTCGATGGGCGATCTTCAGCAGGCGGCTTCGCCGGAACTGATGAACAATCTGCAGGCGATCGCGGGGATCGTTCAAGGCCTGGGCTCGGCACTGATTCCCGTGGGGATCCTTGCCGCCCTGATCCTCATCTTCAAGTTTTATGTGGACTACTGCTACAAGATGATGGAAGTGGAGCGCACGGAGGATGTGCGGGTGCTCCGCAACCTGATGGTGGCAAAAGAAGCCGGCATCGGGAACGATACGACCCAGCTGATTGAATTCATGGACAGCAAGGCTGACAGCATCACCAGTCGTTCCTCCAGGGAGAAGAAAGCGATCTACGAAGAGATCCGCGCGGTTCATACGCTGCTTGAAAATCAGGGCGGAACCCCCAATTCTCCCTATGCAAGACGCTGAGCAGTTTTCGGTTTGTCCCTTATGACGGCGCCGCAGCAGAAAAACTGCTGCGGCGTCGCTTTGACGGGAGGGATGCCGCCGTGCCCTCCCGGGAGAAAATGAGGGAGCGCTTTTGAAAAGCGCATTTCTCCCTTGCACACGGCAGGGTTTTCAGCTACAATAATAGTGGCGTAAATTGGATGTTTATCTATAGTTGATAGGAGATTAAGCCATGAGAAAAGTACAATTTACAGAAACCGTCATGCGTGACGCCAATCAGTCCCTGATGGCGACCCGTCTGCCCTACTCGGATTTTGAAGCCATTCTGCCGACCATGGACAAAGCGGGTTACTATTCTGTGGAGTGCTGGGGCGGTGCCACCTTCGACTCGTGTCTGCGCTACCTGGGAGAGGATCCTTGGGAGCGTCTGCGCAACATCCGCAAGAATATGCCCAACACCCGCCTGCAGATGCTGCTGCGCGGCCAGAACCTGCTGGGATACAAGCACTACCATGACGATGTCGTGGAGAAGTTTGTGGAACTGAGCATCAAGAACGGCATTGACATTATCCGCATTTTTGACGCACTCAATGATTTCCGCAACCTCGGAACCGCACTGGATGCCACCAAGAAGTATGCCACCCAGCGCACCATCGCCTCCGGCTGCATCAGCTATACCCAGAGCCCCGT
>OMRS01000260.1 GCA_900313545.1 uncultured Eubacteriales bacterium
GCGGCCATGGTTCCGCCCGTCACCACGACGGAAGGCAGGTTCAGGCGGGCCTGTCCCATCAGGTTGCCCGGCATGCCCTTGTCGCAGCTGGCGATAAACACCCCCGCGTCAAAGGGGGTGGCGCTGCCGTGGATCTCGATCATGCCGGCGATCATTTCCCGGCTGGCAAGAGAAAAGTTGATCCCGTCATGGCCCTGACTCTCCCCGTCGCAGATATCCGTACAGTAATAGCGGGCCCCGATGCCCCCGGCTTCCGTTACCCCCCGGCGGGCCTCTTCCACCAGCCGGTCCAGATGTCCCGAACCCGGGTGGCTGTCTCCAAATGTGCTTTCAATCATGACCTGGACTTTGTCCAGGTCCTCCGGCTTCCATCCCGTTCCGATGCGCAGGGGATCCGCTTCCGGAGAAAGCTCTCTCAGTTTCTGGCTTGGACGCATGGGTATCTCTCCTTCATTCGGTTCATGGTGTCTGGCGACGCTTCCTTGAAGCCCTTGTTGGTCCTGTCCTCCTCCGGAGCATGTCTGTCCGGAGGCTGCCCGATTCCGTGATCCCCCCTTTATCCGTCTACTCTCCCACAGAGAGGTTCAGCGCCCTGAGACTTGAATCCACATAGGTGCGAATGGCCTGCTGCACTTTTTCCGGCTTCCCGTCGGTCAGCGCATCGATGATCGCCCTGTGCTCCACCAGCGTGCTCAGGTGCCGTTCCAGCGTGCGCGCAACCATATCCACCACTGCGCCCGCGGTCTGTGGCTGGACTGGCAGGCACAGGGGACCCGTGTGACCCAGAACCTCTTCCATGACAACCAGCCTCCGGCAGGAACCGAGATTACCGGCGAACTCGCCCTGGCGGAAGACCTGTTCGTCGAGGTCTCCCACGGGCCCACGCTCATCGACAACAACATTTTCCTGTCCGCCGTGTCCGCGAGGCTGTGCACCCAGGGACTGGCCTTCGTGCACAATCTCATCGCCGGTTTCTTCTCCTACGTGGGGGAGGGCGTCAACAACGGCGGCGTCCGCTTTGCCACCCCGCGCTATACCCCCTATCACGTGCCCCATGAAACCGAGGTTGCAGGCTTCATGACCATCCTTCACGGCGATGCCCGTTTTTACAACAACATCTTCCTCCAGCAGCCCGTTTCCCAGGAGTACCTCTCCTTCGCCCGCGCAAACGGTCTGGAATCCATGATGACCTTTACCGCCGGCGCAAAGCCCTATGAGGGGTATCCCACCCAGGAGGAGTACCTTTCCCGCTTCACCTATGCCACTGCCAAGGACAGGCGCTTCAGGGACATGTATTATGACCATCTTCGGGTCTGGATGAACGGCAACGTCTACATGAACGGCGCGCTCCCCTGCGAGGGAGAGGACAACCACCAGGTGGTCAATGAAAAGGTTTTCCTCAGCCTCGAGTCCGGTGCTGAGGGCGTGAAGCTTCGCACTGACCTGTTCGAGCATCTGCCGGACATGCAGCTGCTCATGATCGATACGGAGCTGCCGGGCGAAGCCTTTGAACCCGAAGAACGCTTTGAGAATCCGGACGGAAGTCCGATCCTCTTCAACCGCGACTACTTCGGGTGCACGCGGGACCTCCGGCTGATCCCCGGGCCTTTTGCCCGCAGGGAGGACGCCGGCAGGATTCTGTTCTGATCCCGCTTTTCAAGCATCCTCCGAATCAAACATCAAGGGGAGTCCTGTCGGGCTCCCCTTCCTCTTTTGTTCCTGACTCATCCCCGGTCTTCCCTGGACGCAGGCCCCCCCTCCGTCACGCCGGGGCATCCCGTCATGACCGGACACCTCCCGGATTCTCCTTGCACGGGTCGGTCATTTCCTTCATAATATCCTTCGGGAAGGAATCCGGGAAAAACAGTCCGGCATTCCTGCCGGCCCTCTCAGCCGCCGGTCCCGTTCTCCGCTCCGGCGAAGTCCCGGAGATAGGCGGCCACAGAGCGCGTCATTTCCCTTGAAAAGTCCGAATTGTACTTGCGAAGGCAGAATGCCTTCATCCAGGCTTCGTAGTTTTCCTCCGCACAGCGGTTTGACAGCATCTGCCGAAGCTCTCCCTCTGTCCTGCGGTGATAGCGGTTCTCCTGCACGATCTGTTCCATGGGGCTGCGCCGGGGCTTCTCCCTTTCCCTCTGCTGCGCCGCAGGATAGCCCATGACCAGCAGCGCTGCAGGGAAAACCGTCTCCGGCAGATCAAGCAGTCTGGCCATTTCCTCCCGGTGCTCCATCACATCCCCGATATAACAGGATCCGATCCCCAGCGACTCCGCGGCCACCACAGCGTTCTGGGCTGCAATCAGGGCATCATCCACCGCCAGAAGCAGGTCCCCCACCCCGGGATTCCGGGGATTGCAGCCCGCCAGGCGGAACGCATCCTGCCATTTGAGACAGTCGGCCAGAAACAGCAGCACCAGTCTGCCCCTTGCAATAAAGGGCTGGTTATCGCACAGCCGGGCCAGCTCCGCCAGGATCTGTGCATCCCTGATCCGCAGGATCGTATACAGCTGCTGGTTGCCCGCGGTGGGCGCCATGACCGCCGACTCCAGAATCTCCTGTACCAGGGGTTCCTCCAGGTCCCTCTCTTCAAATACCCGCACGGATTTCCGCTTCCTGAGCTGTCTTGTCACATCATTCATTGTCCGCTCCTTTCCAGGTGTCCCGCACCCTGACCATTCAACGGAGGTTCACATGTCCAGCTACTATCTTCCCAGCTGCGCCTTTTCCCGCACCTTTCCTGAGGAATCCCGGCACATCCAGGCGTACGCATCCTCCCATCTGTCCCTTGAACTCCTGGGCTGCTGCGAGGGAGTCTGCCGCGATCCCGACTTTTTGCAGCCCGGAGACACGGTCGTCTATATCTGCCACAACTGCGAAGCGATTGTGAAGGAATCCCATCCCGAAGTGAACCTGGTCTCCATCTGGGAGCTCATCGACCAGGACCCGGAGTTTGTCTTTCCCGATTACCGCGGTAAGGAGGTGCTCCTGCAGGACTGCTGGCGCACCAATGACTGTCCCGGTGAACAGGCTGCCGTGCGCTCCCTGATGGGAAAGGCCCATCTTTCCGTGCGGGAACTGCCCCGGCACGGAGCAGAGGCGGATTTCTGCGGCGCCTCTTTGTACCGTCCTACCTCTCCCAAGAACATCGACCTTGCCCCCCACCGCTTCACGGTCCTGGGCGCAGGGCTGTTCACGCCGCACTCCGAAGAAGAGCAGCGACGCCTCATGCGCGACTACTGCAAGGCGCACATCTCCCTTCCCGTGGTGGCTTACTGCAAGCACTGCGTCGAGGGGCTGACCTGGGGCGGTGCCGACTGCCGTCACCTTGGCAGTCTGCTCTTTACTCCCTCTCCCTGGTAAGGAACCTGTCCGCCGGCATCAGCCGGCGGTTTGTCTTTGGCTTTTCCGGATCACTCCGATCAGCAGCGGCACCGAGCAGGCCATCATGATCATCTCCGTGACCGGCTGCGCCCAGATCATGCCGGAAAACCCGAAGGCGCGGTTCAGGAGCAGCAGCAGCGGCACATACAGTCCCAGCTGCCTCACCAGGGTAATTCCGAAGGCGTACTGGGGCTTTCCCATGGCCTGGAAGGACATGCGGCACATGGAGACCGCACCCACAAAAGGCAGATTCCACATCAGGGTGCGGAGCACCCTGCTTCCTGTGGCCGTCACCTCCGGCGAAGCGGTGAAAATGCCGACCAGGGAAGGCGCAAAGAAGGCAAAAACCGCCATGACCGCAAGTTCTGTCTCCGTCACCACCTTCAGGCCCGCGCGCAGGACATGAAGCATCCGGTCATGGTGCCGGGCGCCATAGTTGTAGCCCATGATGGGCTGCGTGCCTGCGGCGAAGCCCTGATAGATATAGTTGCCCAGGGACATCAGCTTCTGCACGATGCCCATGGCGGCCACCGTCAGTTCTCCGTAGGCCACTGCAAGGTTGTTGTTGACGATATAGGCCGCCGAGGTCAGCAGCGTTTCCAGTGTCGCGGGCACTCCCACCCAGAAGATTTCCTTCAGGATTTCCCCCGTGGGGCACAGGAACCGCCTGCCCGGCCGCAGCAGGGAACGCCCTGTGGCATACACCGCCAGGGAGACCGCCATCCCTGCGGCATTGCCTGCCACCGTGGCGATGGCCGCACCGCGCACCCCCATCCCCAGCCCGAAGATAAACAGGGGGTCCAGCAGAATATTGACCACGGTTCCCAGCACCATGCCCGCCACGCTGTAGCGCACGGAGCCCTCGCTGCGAAGCAGCTGTCCCAGGGTGTAGTTGCCCATGGTGAACAGGCTCCCCGTCAGGATCACCTGAACATACGACCGGGTATATGCCCGGGTGTTCTCCTGGGCACCCAGGCCCGTGACGATCTGCTCCATCAGAAGATTGCCCGCCACGGCCAGAATCAGGCCTCCCGCCACCGTCAGGACGCATCCCGTGGTCAGGGTGTGCCGCGCCTTTTCCCTGTCACCGGCTCCCAGGCACCGGGCAATCAGGGAGGAGGCGCCGGTGCCCACCATATTGGACAGGGCCACGGTGATCATCATCACCGGATATGCAAGGTTCACCGCAGCCAGCTGGTAATCATCCCTCGTCAGTCCGATGAAGAAGGTGTCCACCAGGTTGTAGAGCACCATGACCATCATGCCGGCAATCAGGGGCACGCCCATTTTCAGCACGGCCTTCACCGGCTCCTCGCTTTCCATGGTGGCAATGCGCCGGTCCTTTTCGTTTTCCTTTCCTTTCTGTCTGCTTTCTGTATCCCTTTTATCCATGTCTCTACTCCGCATTATCCATAATGCCGGCAGGCCCTCTCATGAGGGCCTGCCGGCTTTTTCACCTGTCAAAAGGCTGTCCAAGGTATGCCTTCACCACGCTCAGGTACAGGCGCTGCGTCTCATCCTCTGACATATAGATTTCGTGCTTGGCCCTTTCAAAGCGCACCAGGTTGCCGCAGCGGGTCAGGGCAACAAACCTGTTCTGGTCGCTCTGGCTGACGATGGTGTCCTGTCCTGCCTGACAAAGCAGAAAGGGCA
>OMRS01000013.1 GCA_900313545.1 uncultured Eubacteriales bacterium
GCGAGAACGAGAAGTACGAGGTCCTGGAGGTCATGACCGACCAGGTGAAGGGCCGCGTCCCGGTTTACGCGGGCACCGGCTGCATCTCCACCCGGGATACCATCCGCCAGAGCGTGCAGGCGGAAAAGATGGGCGCGGACGTGCTGTCCATCATCACGCCCAGCTTCGCCGCGGCCTCTCAGAAGGAGCTGTACGACCACTACGTGGAAGTCGCCAAGCATGTGAACATCCCCATCATCCTCTACAACATCCCTCCCCGCACGGGCAACAGGCTTCTGCCGGAGACGGTGCGCGACCTGATCCGCGACGTGGACGTGATCGTGGGCGCCAAGGACTCCAGCGGGGACATTGAGAACCTGAAGGCCTACATCCGCCTGACGCGGGAACTGGACAAGGATGCCGCCATCCTGGCCGGCAACGACGGCGCGATTCTGACCTGCCTCAGGGAAGGCGGCAGCGGCGGCATCGCGGGCCGCGCCAACATCTGGCCCAGGACCCTGGCCTCCATCTACGACAAGTTTGTGGCGGGCGACCTTGAAGGCGCCCAGGCGGCCCAGGATGCCATCTCCGGACTCATCGCGGCCTTCAAGTACGGCAATCCGAACACCATCATCAAGCGCGCGGTGGAAATGCTCGGCTATCCGGTCGGCCGCTGCCGCGCCCCCTTCAACTACGTGCCTGAGGAAGGGCTTGCCGTCCTTCGCAAGATCCTGGATGACAACGCCGCACTCGGACTGTGCTGAAACGAGGAGGAAGAACCATGCTCAGACCCATCATTGCCATCACCATGGGCGATCCCGCTTCCATCGGCCCCGAAATCACCATCAAGGCGCTGGGCGGACACACGCACCTGTATGAGGAGTGCAGGCCCCTGGTGATCGGCGACGCCGAAGTGATGCGCCGCGCCCGCAAAATGGTCGGACGCGAGGACATAGAGATCCATGCCGTCACCTCCGTGGAGGAGGCGCTCTTTACCCCCGGAACCATCGACGTCTACGACATGAAGCTGGTGGACGCCGACACCCTGAAGATCGGACAGCTGTCCGTGGAGGCCGGCAACGCCGCCTTCCAGTACGTCAAGAAGGCCATCGAGATGGCCATGGCGGAGGAAGTGGACGGCACGGTCACCAACGCCCTGAACAAGGAAGCCATGAATATGGCCGGCCACCATTTCTCCGGCCATACCGAAATCTACGCGCATTACACCGGCACCAAGAAGTACTGCATGATGCTGGCCCATCAGAATATGCGCGTGACCCATGTCTCCACTCACGTTTCCCTGCGCGAGGCCTGTGATCGCGTCAGGAAGGAGCGTGTTCTGGATGTGATCCGCATGTCTCACGAGGCGTGCAAAGATCTGGGAATCGAGCATCCCAGAGTGGCCGTGGCCGGCCTCAACCCCCACTGCGGGGAGGGCGGGCTCTTCGGTGACGAGGAGATCCGTGAGATCGCCCCGGCCATCGAAGCGGCCAAGGCGGAGGGAATCGACGCGAGCGGTCCCTTCCCGCCGGATTCAATCTTCTCCAAGCTTCGCGGCGGCTGGTACGACATCGTCGTATGCATGTATCATGATCAGGGCCATATCCCGCTCAAGGTTGTGGGCTTTGTCTACAACCAGAAGGAGGGCAGGTGGGATGCCGTTGAGGGCATCAACCTGACGCTGGGCCTGCCCATCGTGCGCGTGTCCGTGGACCACGGCACCGCGTTTGACCAGGCGGGCACCGGCATGGCCAACGAGCTGAGCCTGATGAATGCCATCGACTATGGCGTTCGCCTGTCCAGAAGCCGCAAATCCAAGAAAGCACAGTAAGATCACCGAAGCGCTTTCCCAACAATTTAGGAGGATATTAAAATGAAAAAACTGATCGCTCTCACTCTCATTGTCAGCATGATGCTCTTTGGCGTTGCCGTCGCTGAAGAATTCCTGATTGGCACCCAGGAGACCGGCACTGCCGGCTACACCTATGCCACCGCGATTATGCAGTGCATCCAGACCATTGACGGCTATTCCGTGTCTCTGGTCTCCAACTCCTCCGGCAACGTGTCCTCTCCTGTTCTGATCCAGGAAGGCGAGTGCGACATCACCGTGTCCAACTCCGCTCCCGCCCTGTGGGCTTCCACCACCGGCATTGAGTCCGCCGGCATTCCGGTCTGCCCCGACGTCCGCTGCATCGCCGGCGGCCTCGGCAAGGACTTTGTCAACGTCATGTTCACCCAGAGCTTCGTGGACAAGACCGGCATCAAGACCATCGAGGAGCTGGTTGAAAAGCAGCAGCCCGTCCGTCTGATCATCAAGAAGAACGGTTCCTTCGGCGAGCTGGCCGCAGAGCGCGTCTTCGGCGTGTTCGGCGTGGACATCAACAATCCTCCTGCCTGGCTGACCGTGGAGAAGACCTCCGGCGGCGCCATCAAGGACGGCCTCTCTGATGACCTGTATGACCTCACCATCGACCACATCGGCTCCGGCCAGGCCAACACCACCGAGCTGTGCCTGAAC
>OMRS01000057.1 GCA_900313545.1 uncultured Eubacteriales bacterium
ACGTCCAGCTGCGGCTCGGCAAAGACGGTGGTCACCGCCCTGTCAAACAGCTCCCGCGTCAGGCCCTCGGCGTCATAGCGGTTCAGGATGCGCACCCCCGTCAAAGAGCGGATGCCCAGAAAATCCCGGGCATCCGCCAGCAGCGCCCGGGCCTCGTTGTCCAGCCCCGGCTTCTTTTCCACATAGATTCTGTAGACCATCATCCGACTCCTTTTAGATTCTGGGGTTCCGGAGGGCATCAAGGGCCCTGCGGCCGATGTCCCGGCGGCAGAAAGCACCGTCGAAGCGGACCTGGTCCGCCCGGCGGTAGGCCAGGTCCACCGCCTCCTGCAGGGTGGGCGCCACAGCGCTCACGCCCAGCACCCGTCCGCCGGCGGTGACCAGCTGTCCGTCTTTGCGTGCGGCGCCGGCCACATACACGTAGGGCTTCACCGCATCGGGGAGGGTGATCACCCGTCCCTTGTCCGAGCTGCGGGGATATCCCCGGCTGGCCAGCACCACGCAGCAGGCCGCCTGATCCGAAAAACGGACCTTCACCCGGTCAAGCTCCCCCCGGGTGACCGCCTGCATGATCTCCAGCAGGTCCCCCTCCAGCAGGGGCAGCACCACCTGGGTCTCGGGGTCCCCGAAGCGGCAGTTGTACTCGATGACTTTGGGTCCCTCCCGGGTGAGCATCAGGCCGAAGTAGAGGCAGCCCCGGAATTCCCGCCCCTCCGCCTTCATGGCGCGCAGGGTGGGCATGAAAATCTCCCGCATGCAGCGCTCCTGCATCTCCCCGGTATAAAAGGGATTGGGGGCCACGGTGCCCATGCCGCCGGTGTTGGGGCCGGTATCCCCGTCCCCCGCCCGCTTGTGGTCCATGCTGGAGACCATGGGCACCAGGGTCGTGCCGTCGGTAAAGGCCAGCACGGAGACCTCCGGGCCCTCCAGGAATTCCTCGATGACCAGCCGGTCGCCGCTTGCGCCAAAGCGGTGCTCCTCCATGGCCTCGCGCACGGCGCGCTCCGCCTCCTCACGGGTCATGCAGACCGTGACGCCCTTCCCCAGGGCCAGGCCGTCGGCCTTGACCACCACGGGCACAGGCGCCACGCGGACATAGGCCAGAGCGTCCTCCAGACGCTCAAACACCTCGCAGCGGGCGGTGGGGATGCCGTAGCGGCGCATCAGGTCCTTGGCGAACACCTTGCTGCCCTCGATGATGGCCGCATTTTTGCGGGGCCCGAAGCAGGGCACCCCAACCGCCTCCAGTTCGTCCACCAGGCCCATCACCAGGGGATCATCCGGGGTCACCACGGCATACCCGATCCCCTTCTCCCGGGCAAAGCGCACGATGGCGGGCAGGTCGGTGGCCCGGATGTCCACGGGCTCCGCCTCCCCCTCCATGCCGGCATTGCCCGGCAGCACATATACCTGCGTGCACGCCGGGCTTTCCCGGAGCTTGCGCACGATGGCATGTTCGCGGCCGCCGCCGCCGATGACCAGTATCTTCATCAGGGTCCCTCCCGTCTCAGTGATGGAACAGCCGGCTGCCCGTAAAGCACAGGGTCATGCCGTAGCGGTTGCAGCAGTCGATGACCGCGTCGTCCCTGATGGACCCGCCGGGCTCCGCCACATAGCGCACGCCGCTGGCCGCCGCCCGCTCGATGTTGTCGCTGAAGGGGAAGAAGGCATCCGAGCCCAGCGCCACATTGCGGCGGGTGGCCAGGAAGGCCCGCTTCTCTTCGGCCGTCAGGGGCTCCGGGCGCCGCGTGAAGCTGCGCTGCCAGTTGCCCTCGGCGCACACGTCCTCCTCATTGCCGTTGATGTACCCGTCGATCACGTTGTCCCGCTCAGGACGTCCCAGATCCTCCCGGAAGGGCAGGGAGAGCACCTTCTCATGCTGGCGCAGGAACCAGGTGTCCGCCTTGGTGCCCGCCAGGCGGGTGCAGTGGATGCGGCTCTGCTGGCCGGCGCCCACGCCGATGGCCTGGCCGTCCACCGCATAGCAGACGGAGTTGGACTGGGTGTACTTGAGGGTGATCAGGGAGATGATCAGGTCCCTCTCGGCGCTTTCCGGCAGGTCGCGGCTGCTGGAGACGATGTTTTTGAGCATCTGGGGCCCGATGGTCACGGTGTTCCTTCCCTGCTCGAAGGTGATGCCGAACACCTGCTTGTGCTCGATTTCCTCGGGCACAAAGTCCGGGTCGATCTCCACCACGTTGTAGGTGCCGTTGCGCTTGGCCTTGAGCAGCTCCAGCGCCTTGGGCTCGTAGCCGGGGGCGATGACGCCGTCGGAGACCTCCCGCTTGATGATGCGGGCGGTGGTCACGTCGCACACATCGGACAGGGCCACCCAGTCGCCGAAGGAGCTCAGGCGGTCGGTGCCGCGGGCCCGGGCGTAGGCGCAGGCCAGGGGGGACTCGTCCAGGTGCTTCACGTCGTCCACGAAGCAGGCCTTCTTGAGCTTGTCGGAGAGGGGCAGGCCCACCGCGCCGCAGGTGGGGGAGACGTGCTTGAAGGAGGCGGCGGCGGGAAGCCCCGTGGCCTCCTTGAGCTCCTTGACCAGCTGCCAGCTGTTCAGGGCGTCCAGGAAGTTGATGTAGCCGGGCCGACCGGAGAGGATCTTGAGGGGCAGATCGCTGCCGTCCTGCATGAAGATGCGGGCGGGCTTCTGGTTGGGGTTGCAGCCGTACTTGAGCTGGAATTCCTTCATGGTGTTCATCCTCCTGTCACGTCA
>OMRS01000388.1 GCA_900313545.1 uncultured Eubacteriales bacterium
CGCTGACGGTCGGGTACGGATATCCCAATCTCTGCGCCGCGGAGGGATACAACGCCCAGGGATCGCCCTACTGGGCGATGAAGACCTTCTGGATTCTGGCGCTGCCGGAGGATCATCCGATCTGGCAGACGGAGGAGGAAGCATATATGCCTCCGGAACGCTTTACGGACCAGCAGGTGCGGCTGCTGCTGACCCGGGATCCGGACAACCGGCAGGTGATCGCCTATACCGCGGGGAACCATGCCTGGGAGCACATGCACGAAGACGAAAAATACGAGAAATTCGCTTACTCGACGCAGTTTGCCTTCTCCGTCGGCAAGGAAGACAACGCGCTGAACCGGGGGGCTTACGACTCCATGCTGGCGCTGCGGGCTGTGGGGAAGGACCTGTGGCACGTGCGCAGCGGATGCGACGCCTTCAAACTGGAGGAGAACCGGGTAACATTCAGATGGTCCCCGATGAACGGGGTCACGATCGATACGGTGATCACGGTGAAAGGCATGTGGCACATACGGGAACACGTGATCCGGACAGACATCCCCCTGGAAGGCGCGGAAGGCGCGTTCAGCGTGCTGAAGGACTGGAGTGGGGAGAGGCCCTGCGATCGGATCCGGACAGAAACAAAGGCGGACGACAGGTCCGCCTCAGCCCACGGCGCAAAGGGCACCAGCGCGATCTTCGCGCTGGAAGGCTATACCCGGGGCGAAGTTATTCATACGGAACCGAACACGAACCTGATGGCGCCGCGATGCGTGCTGCCGATGCTGCACTGCCGCATTGAACCCGGCACGCATGTGCTGAAGTGCGCGGTGTTTGCGGACGCCGGGGACTTCTTGCCGGAGGATATAGGATTTAGGATTTAGGATTTTGCGATCGCTGTACCCAAAATTGCCTTGCGATTTTGACAGCTGCTCAAGGGTTTTTACAGGCTGCGGACGCCTAAATGGGCTCCGCAGCTTTCTCTTATGACGAGAGTGGCGTCTCTTACCATGGCGAAGGAACGGGAGGAGGAAGACTCCCGGGCCAGGAGCAGTTCCCGGACGGCGCTCTGGGCCATTTCCTCCGGATGGAGATCCACGGAGGTCAGGGACGGATCCGTATACGCACAGAAAAATTGATTGTCACAGCCGATGATGGCCATATCGCGGGGGAGGGACAGGCCCATTTTCTTCAGCTGCTTCATGACGCCGAGAGCCACCAGATCATTGAAGGTCACGATGGCGGTGGGCCAGCGGGAGGAATCCAGACCGGAGAGCATCCGCAGCACGGCGCGCTCCCCACTCTCCATATCATATCCGGCGTCCACATGATAGGCGGGATCATCCGGCAGATCCATGCGGCGGAGCTGCTCCAGGAATCCGACGCCGCGGCGGGAGGTGTCCTTGCTGTGCATGGAACCGCCGAGGAAGGCGATCCGCCGGTGACCGAGGGTATGCAGATGGCGGACGGGGAGACGGGAACAGTTGACGAGGTCACTCTGGATACAGATACATTCCAGGGATACATCCGGCGGGCAGATGGTGGCGACCGACATATATTTTCCGAGCTTTTCCAGGGCGGCATTCAGGTCATCGCGGTCCGCAGACCAGATACTGCCGGCAAAAAGGACGCCGTCCATGCGGCAGCGGATCAGTTCATTCACGATCTCGGGAGAGATTGCCTGATTCTCCATGGTCTGGAAAAGACGAATGCTGCAGCCGTTCTTTTCCGCCTCCCAGTAGGCCGCATCGAAGATCCGGTTGAAATACAGATTAGAGACGACGGGCAGCACGACGGCCAGGGTGCGGCTGCGGCCGCCCTCCAGATTCTGGGCGGAGACGCTGGGCGTATAGGCATGGGCGTCGATCACCTGCTGCACTTTCAGGCGGGTGGCTTCCTTTACATGGGGATCCCGGCGAACGACGCGGGTCACCGTGGCGGTGGACACGCCGGCTTCGCGGGCGATATCGTAGATGGTGGGTTTGCCTTGCATGGGTTCATCCCCCTTTGTCACTTTGCACCATTTATCGCAGGCTCCACAGGCGACTTCATTCAACACAGACGCTGCCGGCGCCTGAATCCAACGCAGGCGTCACCGGCGCCTGAATCCAACGCAG